>NZ_DBMDDV010000017.1:0-60751 GCF_057431175.1 Gemmiger sp.
CACCTTGCGGATGCTTTCTTCCAGCCTATCCGTTTGTTCTGCCGCAAGGATGGCTTGTACCAGAAACTCCTTGCGGCGGGCTGACGGCATCTGCTGCAGCAACACCCATGCGCGACGGTGTTGCGGGTCGTTGAGGTTCGGGCGGAAAACATACTGCGGTCGTTTCATGCCTCGCTTTTACGGCGCGACACGGCGGTCAACGCGCGTTCGAACCCTACTGCGTTCACCTTGTCGTCCAGCAGAAAGATTGTCTTACAAAGCCCGTCTTTGGGGCTGAGGTGGCGGCTCACCACCGATGCGCCGCCGCCTAATAGCACGGCGGGGATGGCGTGCAGGTCGAAGCCGGCTTCCATCGTGGCGGACAGCAGATGCTCTGTGTACTTGCGACCTTGTTTGTTTACAATGTCGCGCACCGTATCGCTGACCGTGCAGGGCTGACCTACCAGCATATTTTCGATTTGGGCATCCGTCAGCGACAGCCCGGTTTCGCGGCGCACCTGCTCACGGATGTCATCCACGCAGCGAATCATGCCGAGTTCCAAGCTGTGCGCAGTGTCAGCCGCAGGGATGGCGTTGTCGATGCGCATGAGGTCCACCGTCCACCCGCCGAGATCCATGAGGAGCATAGAGGGTTCATCCTGCAAAAGCCCCACTTCGGTCATAAGGGCGGCGTAGCCTTGTGGGAAGACAGCAACTTCCTCAATCGTAATGCTGTACGCCACGCCCTCGAACTTGTAGTTCACAGGCTGGTTGCTCCGCAGCAGATAATCTCTGAACTTGGGTTTGTCGCGTCCGAAACTCGTCAGCGGCAGACCCGCCGCAATGCGCACAGAACATTCGGGCGGCAAACCACGCTGCTGGATTTCTTTGGCGATGGCAGCCAGCGTCAGCAGGTAATAGTTGTCGTTCACGGTTTTATCCCGCTGGATAGGCTGCCGCCCGGTGCCGCAAACAAAAAAGCACCCTCCAAACTCTAAGAGTCCTTGGCGGGTGTAGGGTTCATGTTCTCCGTAGCTTGTAAGCCCTGCCGGGAACGAGCAGTGTGCTGTCTTGATGGCGTAGTAGCCGTGGTCGATACCGATAATGATGCTCATGAGAATTCCTCGCTTTCTTAAATGGGTATAAAATGGAAAACTTGAAAACAAAATGAAAACTGCCGGAAAAAACGAAAAATCCCCGCAACCAACAGGAAATTGGCTGCGGGGAAATTGAAAACATTCTGAAAACAGCAGGATTTATTCTGTTTTTTCTCAAAAAAATTGCCCCCTCCCCTGCCAAATTCCAAAAAACGGCAGAAAAAGTGGGCTTCAGGGTGGGCAAACCGCCCAAAAATGGTTGGACAACACTGTAAAACCGTGTTCAAAAATTGGTTGGCGAAATCGCCGATTTTCGACGCTACAACAAAGAAAAAAGACTGTGACATCTTTTTTATCACAGTCTTATGGTGGGAGCTGGTGGATTCGAACCACCGAAGCATTAAGCAGCAGATTTACAGTCTGTCCCCATTGGCCACTCGGGAAAGCTCCCATATTTGGTTTTGTGTCTGCCGTGTCTCCCGGCGACGTATGTTATTATAGCAAAGCAGATTCTAAATTGCAAGCCCTTTTTTAAATTTTTTTGCGATTTTTTCAAAAAAGTTTGTTTCCGTCGCAGCATCGTGTAAAAACTTTTCTTGACATCCGGTTTGGGTTAGCGTACATTTATAATATAGTATAAATACAGCATTGGGAGGTTTTACTATGGCGATTCGTGTTGGTATCCTTACTTCCGGCGGCGACTGCCCCGGCCTGAACGCCACCCTGCGCGGTGTGGCAAAGGCCCTTTATCACCGCATGGGCGACAAAGTCGAGATCGTCGGCATCATGAACGGCTACGACGGCCTGATCAACGGCAACTACCGTGAGATGTCCCCCGACGAGTTCTCCGGCATCCTGACCGTGGGCGGCACCATCCTGGGCACCAAGCGCACCCCCTTTAAAAAGATGCGCGTGGTCGAAGACGACAAGGTGGACAAGGTCGCCGCGATGAAGAAAAACTACCGCGCCGCCAAGCTGGACTGCCTGCTCTGCCTAGGCGGCAACGGCACCCACAAGACCGCGAACCTGCTCAGCCAGGAAGGGCTGAACATCATCGGCCTGCCTAAGACCATCGACAACGACATCTACGGCACCGACGTCACCTTCGGCTTCCACACTGCCGTGGACATTGCCACCGAGGTCATCGACCGCATCCACACCACGGCGGGCAGCCACAGCCGCGTGATGTGCATTGAGATCATGGGCAACAAGGCCGGCTGGCTGACGCTCTACGCCGGCATTGCGGGCGGCGCGGATATCATCCTGCTGCCCGAGCTGCCCTACGATATCAAGAAGGTCGCCGCCGCAGTCGAAAACCGTGCCAAGGCGGGCAAGAACTTTTCGATTTTGGCCGTGGCCGAGGGTGCGTTCTCGGTGGAAGAGGCCAAGATGAAGCGCAAGGAGTGGACCGCCAAGCGTGCCGAGGCCGGTTACACCACCGCCACCGCCCGCATTGCAAAGCAGGTGGAGGAGCTGACCGGTGCCGAGACCCGCATCTGCGTACCCGGCCACATGCAGCGCGGCGGCAGCCCCAGCGCCTACGACCGCGTGCTGGCGACCCAGTTTGGCTCCTACGCGGCCGGGCTGGTGGCGGACGAGCACTACGGCGTGACCGTCGCCATGGTCAACCGCCACGTCACCGCCAACCCGCTGGCCGACATTGCCGGTAAGACCCGCGGCGTGCCCGGCGACTGCGATATGCTGAACGTTGCCCGCGCTATGGGCATCAGCCTGGGCTGATTTTTCCGCAAAATATCCAATCCCCGCTCCTCTGCCGCCCGCGGCACAGGGAGCGGGGATTTTTACGTCTGCGGCGTTGCCGGGTCGTCGGGAACGCCGTCTCCTCCCCTACGGCACGCCAAAAGGCCGCCCCTTTGCCGGGGCGGCCTTGCATGGTTTCTGTGCTTATTCTTCCACGTACTCTTTCTTCAGCAGGCTCAAAATCAGCGCGCCCACCGCCGAACCGACGGCCAGGGCGACGACGTAGAGCAGGGCATGATCCACGACCGGGAACACGAAGATACCGCCGTGGGGTGCGCGCAGGGCGCAGCCGAACACCATCGAGAGCGAACCGGCCAGCGCCGAGCCGATGATGCAGCTGGGCAGCACACGCAGCGGGTCTGCTGCCGCATAGGGGATCGCTCCCTCGGAGACAAAGCAGAGACCCATGACATAGTTGACAATGCCGTTGCGGCGCTCGTCGGGGCTCCACTTTTTGGGGCAGAAGGTGGTGGACAGCGCGATGGCGATGGGCGGGACCATGCCGCCGACCATAACAGCCGCCATGACCTCGTAGTTGCCGGCAGCCAGCGCTGCCGTGCCAAACACATAAGCCGCCTTGTTGAAAGGGCCGCCCATGTCAATGCTCATCATACCCGCGACGATTGCGCCCAGCATCACCTTGGACGTGTCGCCCATGGCGTTCAGCCAGTCGGTCATGGCCGTGTTGATGATGCCCATGACCGGGTTGATGCCGCACATGACCAAACCAGTGACGAGGATACCGCCCAAGGGGTAAATCAGCATCGGGCGGATGCCGTTCAGGCTGACAGGCAGCTTCTCGGTGATTTTCTTGAGGAACTGCACAATGTAGCCCGCGGCGAAACCGGCCAGCAGCGCCGCCAGAAAACCGCCGGAAATTCCGGTGGTGTCACCGCTGGCAAGGCCCGCAAAGTTCGTGCCGTTCATGGCCAGCACGCCGCCCGCAAAGCCGACGGCCAGGCCCGGGCGGTCCGCAATGGACATGGCGATAAAACCTGCCAGAATCGGCAGCATATAGCCGAACGCCGCGTTGCCCACGGTCTTGAAGAAGGCCGCCACCGGCGTGTTCATGCCAAAGTTGGAAGGGTCAATGGTGTAATCGTCCAGCAAAAATGCCAGCGCGATCATGATGCCGCCGCCCACAACGAAGGGCAGCATATGCGATACACCGTTCATCAGATGCTTGTACAGGCTGTGACCAAGGCTGTCGCTCGCACCGCCTGCGCTCTGCTGGGCCTTGGCCCCGGCCTCGGCGCGGTAGATGGGCGCTTCGCCGTGAGCAATTTTCTTGATAAGCTCCTCCGGTTTGTGGATGCCGTCATCCACGCGGGCAAAAATGACCGGCTTGCCGTCAAAGCGGGCCGTCTCGACATTCTTGTCCGCCGCAATGATGATACCGTCGCAGGCGGCGATTTCCTCGGGCGTCAGCACGTTTTTCGCGCCGTCGGATCCGTTCGTTTCAACTTTCGTGGGCAGACCCAGCTTGTCCCCCATCTTGGTCAGGGCCTCGGCGGCCATGTAGGTGTGGGCAATGCCGTTGGGGCAGGCTGTGACGGCCAGCACGCGGTAGCCGCTCTGGGGGATTTCCTGCTGGGTAAAGCTTTCCTCGCCGAACTGGGCATCCTCCTGCGCGTCGATGGCGTCCAAAAATTCAGCGGGCGTCTTGGCGGCACGGAGCTTTTCGACAAAGTCGTCGTTCATCAGCATCTGCATCATGCGGGCCAGCATATCAATGTGCAGGCTGCCGTTTTCCGGCGCGGCAATGGCAAACAGCAGGTCGGTCTTGCCGTCGTCGTCAGGGTTGTACTGCACCGGTGCGCTCAAACGCAGGGCGGCCAGACTGGGGCGAGTCACGCAGGCCGTGCGGGCGTGCGGGACCGTGATGCCGTTGTCCACATAGGTGGAGGCTTCGGCTTCGCGGGCGTAGAGGGCCTTTTTGTAGGCGTCCTTGTCGGTGATGTTGCCGTGGGTGGCCTGCAGCTCCACGAGCTTGTCAAGGATAGCGGCCTGGTCGGGTGCCGCAACATCCAGCGCGATGGACTGCGCAGTGAACAGTTCCGTGATACGCATACGATTTGTCTCCTTCGTTTGTTTCTATTGAGGTGTAGGGGCCGGGCATACCCGGCCCTCGGCTTTATGGGAAATGCGCATTTATGGCTAAGTTGCGGGCCGCACGTCTTTGCAGGAGCGGATACTTGCATCGGCCCCTGCAAGTCACGGTCTACTCACATCGTCTTGAGCAGCTTATCAATATCCGCTTTTGTCGCCAGTCCCAGGCTGAACGCGGTGGCACTGCCGCAGGCGGTGCCGAGCTTGAGGGCTGCGGCGTAGTCACCGCCGCTCTGCTGATAACCGGCCACAAAACCGGCCACCATGCTGTCCCCCGCACCGACGCTGTTGACGACCTTGCCCTTCGGGCAGCCGATGCGGTGTACACCGCCCTGCTCGTCCAGCAACAGCGCACCGTCGCCCGCCATGCTGACCAGCACGTTGCGCGCCCCCTTCGCCTGCATCATCCTGGCGGCGGTGACGATCTCGTTATCGTTCGTCAGTTTGACGCCGGCGATCTCGCTCAGTTCGTGGTTGTTCGGCTTGATGAGGAACGGCTTATACCGCAGCACATTCACCAGCAAATCGCGGGTGGCGTCCACGACGGCACGGATGTCGCGGCCTTCCAGCCGGGCCAGGATGCGCTCATAGGTCGTCTGCGCCAGGCTGGCCGGGATGCTGCCCGCCAGAATCAGGATATCGCCCTTTTGCAGGCGATCGAGCTTTTCTTCCAACGCCTGCATGGCGCTTTCAGGGATGTCGGGGCCTGCGCCGTTCAGCTCGGTCTCCTGCCCGGCCTTGATCTTGACGTTGATGCGGGTCATGCCGTGGTCGAGATGGACGAAGTCGGTTTTCAGCCCCTGGGCGACCAGGCCGCGCTCCAGCCACGCACCGGTCTCCCCTGCCACAAAGCCGAGGACCACGCTCTCGCACCCCAGCTGCGCCAGCACACCGGACACGTTGATGCCCTTGCCGCCCAGCACGCAGTCTTCGCCTTTGGCGCGGTTCACGTCGCCGACGGCCAACTCACGGTCCAGCCGCACCACGTAATCGATGGCCGGATTGAAGGTCACTGTATAGATCATAGTTCCGTCTCCTTTACCAGTGTCAGCTGCTTGTATTTCGGTTCGGGGCAGCGGTTCGTCAGAATCGCGCCGCCGTAAAGTTCGCTGATGACCGCCGGGTAGACCCGCCCGAACTTGGAGTCATCCACGAGGAACCAGGTTTCCCGCGCACGGCGGGAGGCCATGGCCTTGACGGCAGCCTCCTCGGGGTCAGGGGTCGTGAAGCCTGCGCCCAGCGCCACGCCGTTGGCCCCCAGAAAGGCCTTCGTGAAGTTGAACTGCTGTAAACTCGTCAGTGCCGCCGCGCCGATGATGGCCTCGGTCTTGGGGCGCAGCAGACCGCCGGGCACGCAGACGTTGCAGCTTTTTTGCGCCAGCAGCCGCGCGTGGGCGATGCCGTTGGTGACGTAGTGGGCATCCAGCGCGGGGCCGCTGAGGGCACGGACCATAGCCAGCGTGGTGGAGCCTGCGTCGATGTAGACGAAATCCCCGGCGCGGACAAGGTCGGCTGCCGCCTGAGCGATGCTGCGCTTTTGGCCGACAGCCAGCGTTTCCTTTGCGGCCATCGTCGGCTCGTCAGCCAGGAATTGGCCGTCCGGCAGTGTTGCGCCGCCGTGGACCTTGTTCAAGCGGCCCTGCCGGTCAAGTTCGGTCAAATCTCGGCGGATCGTGGACTCGCTGGCGTTCAGCGCCTCGCAAAGCTCCTGCACGGTGGCGGTGCGTTTCTCCGCCAGCAGGTTTAAAATCAAGGCAAAGCGTTCTTCGGCTAACATGGGGTGTTGCTCCTTTCCCGGTCATTGTTTGACTGTTTTTGGTGATTTATGATGTTTTATGACTGGCTGTATCTGTATTATAGCAGATTCCCCGTCAAAATCAATCATTTTCAGTCATTTTCAATCGCCAAAAATCACGTGATAATTTTGTGCAGGATGTACAAAATAAAAAAGGCTTCCCCCAAGGGAGAAGCCTTTTTAAGTTGTATGTCAAATAAACTTCCCCGTCCTGCTCTCGGGGATCGCTTTAATCTCCGCAGGCGTCCCGGCCGCCACGATGCAGCCGCCCTCTTCCCCGCCGCCGGGGCCCATATCAATGATATAATCTGCGCTGCGGATGACATCCAGGTCGTGCTCAATGACAATGACCGTCGCGCCGTTCTCGATCAGCGTGCGGAACACCCCCAGCAGGGTGCGCACGTCCAGCGGGTGCAGGCCGATGGTCGGCTCGTCAAAGACGAACACCGTGTCGCCCTGGGCCTTGCCCATCTCGCTGGCCAATTTCAGCCGCTGGGCCTCGCCGCCGGAAAGGCTCGGCGTTTCCTCGCCCAGGGTCAGGTAGCCAAGGCCCAAGTCTTGCAGCACTTTTAAACGCTGTGTCACCAATTTTAAGTCTGTGCAAGCCGTCAGCGCCGTGTTGATGTCCATATCCATCAGCTCGGGCAGTGTGTAGGCCCCGCCATGCTTATTCTCGTGGTAGACGGCGTCGGCCTCCGGCGCATAGCGAGAGCCGCGGCAGGCCGTGCAGGGGATCTCCACGTCGGGCAAAAACTGCACGTCCAGGCTGATGGTGCCTGTGCCGTCGCAGACCGGGCAGCGCAGTTTGCCCGTGTTGTAGGAGAAATCGCCCGCCTTGTACCCCAGCCGCTTGGCGTCCGGCGTGCGGGCAAAGACCTTGCGCAGCTCGTCGTGGACATTGGCGTAGGTCGCCACGGTGGAGCGGACGTTGATGCCGATAGGCGTTGCATCAATGAGCTTTACCTGCCCGATACCCACGGCCTGCACATCTTTGACGTGGGCAGGCAGGGCCGCGCCGCTGGTTTTGGCCGCCAGCGCCGGGACAAGGCTTTCCAAAATCAACGTTGTCTTGCCCGACCCGGACACGCCGGTCACGACGGTCAGGCGGCCTTTCGGGATATCTACTTCCAGCGGCTTGACCGTGTGGATGGTGCCGGTGGAAAGGTGGATGCGCCCCTCGGCAAACAGTTCCTCGGCGGGGCGGTTTTGGGGCGTCACGCTCCCTTGCCCGCCCAAAAACGGCCCGATCTGTGACGCGGCGTTGGCAGTCAGCTCGGGCACGGTGCCCTGGGCAATGATACGCCCGCCGCCTGCACCGGCCTCGGGGCCCATCTCGATGATGTAGTCCGATTCTGCCAACACCTGGGTGTCGTGGTCGACAAGGACGACCGAGTTGCCGTCGGCAATCAGGTCGTGCATGACGCCGTTCAGGCCGACGATGTTCGAGGGGTGCAGCCCGATGGATGGCTCATCCAGCACGTACAGCACGCCGGTGGTGCGGTTGCGAACGGCGCGGGCCAGCTGCATGCGCTGGCGTTCCCCGGTGGAGAGCGTCGCGGACGCGCGGTCCAGCGTCAGGTAGCCCAGCCCCAAATCCAGCAGCCGCTTCGCGCCGACGCGGAAGGACTCGCAGATGCTCTCGGCCATGGGGCGCATTTCAGGCGGCAGGCTGGCGGGTACGCCGTCCACCCAGTCGCACAGGGCGGTCAGCGTCATTTTGCAGGCCTCGTCCAGGCCGATGCCCCGCAGTTTTGGCGCACGAGCGGCCTCCGACAGGCGCGAACCGCCGCAGTCAGGGCAGGTGTCCACCCGCAGGAATTTCTCCACCCGCTTCATGCCCTTCTCGTCCTTGACTTTGGCGAGGGCGTTCTCAACGGTGTAGACGGCGTTAAAGTAGGTAAAGTCCAGCTCGCCCGCCTCGGGGGTGCTTTTTGCCTTGTAGAAGATGTGCTTTTTCTCGGCCGGACCGTTAAAAACAATGTCTTTCTCTTTGTCTGTCAGTTCACGGAACGGTACGTCTGTGCGCACCCCCATGGCGCGGCAGACATCGGTCATCAGGCTCCACATCAGGCTGTTCCACGGTGCGACGGCCCCCTCGTCGATGGTCAGAGAATCGTCAGGCACAAGGGTGGCCCGGTCCACGGTGCGCACCATGCCGGTGCCATCACAGGTGCGGCAAGCGCCCTGGCTGTTGAAGGCAAGTTCCTCTGCCGACGGCGCACGGACGCGTGCGCCGCACTCCGGGCAGTAAATCGGCTGCTCGGCGGCAACGTTCAGCGTCGGCGGGATGTAATGGCCGTTCGGGCAGCGGTGGCTCGCCAGGCGGGAGAACATCAGGCGCAGACTGTTCAAGAGTTCCGTTCCGGTGCCGAAGGTGCTGCGGATGCCGGGCACACCGGGCCGCTGGTGCAGCGCCAGCGCGGCAGGCACGTAGAGAACTTCATCGACCTGGGCCTTGGCGGCCTGGGTCATGCGGCGGCGGGTGTAGGTGGACAGGGCATCCAGGTAGCGTCGCGAACCCTCGGCGTAGAGCACGCCCAGTGCCAGCGACGACTTGCCCGACCCGGACACGCCCGCAATGCCGACGATTTTATTCAGCGGCACATCGACGTCGATGTTTTTTAAGTTATGCACCCGCGCCCCGCGGATTTGGATAGTGTTTATCATGGGATTCCTCGTTCTGCAAATTGTAGGGGCGGCCATTGGCCGCCCTACACGAATAGTTCAATCACAAACACCAGTACACAGCAGATCACCGATACCGGGAACAGCCCTGCGCCGCACCAGGCGGCGAAGATGCCTGCCGCCAGTGCCGCCGCGCCGGAAATGGGCGTCTGGGTCGCCTCAATGATGGCCGGGAAGGTCATGACCGCCAGCGTCACATAGGGCACGTAGTACAAGAACGACTGGATGAATTGGTTTTTGATGGGCTTGCGGATCAGCGTCAGCGGCAAAATGCGGATGGTGTAGGACACCGCGAACATGACCGCTATATAAATGTAGTTATTCATGGTCTGCCTCCTGCTTGACCGGGAACAGCACCGCAGCTGCCGCCGAGATGACCACCGTTAAAATAATGGTCCGCGTGCCGCCGGACAATGCCGAGATGCCGGGCAGATACTCACAGGCGAAGCTCAGCACAAAGCTGATGACCACCAGCGCCGCCACAATGCGGTTTTTGCGGGCCGGCGGGATGATGATAGCCAAAAACATACCGTACAGCGCCACGCTCAGCGCACTGACAACCCGCAGCGGCAGCGCATTGCCCGCGATAATGCCCAGCGCCGTGCCGATGGCCCAGGCGGGCGCGGCCAGCAGGATCGCGCCGTAGGTGTAGTAGGGGTTCAAGTACCCGGGCCGCGCGATGGTAATGCCGAACAGCTCGTCGGTCACATCATACCCGATGAGCAGCCGATGAAAAAACGGCGTCTCGGGCGAGAACCGCTGGGCCAGGGCGCAGCTCATCAAGAGATACCGCGCGTTCGCGATCAGCGTAATGACCGCGACCTCCCAATAGGTCGCCTTAGCGGCGATCAGGGTGAACGCCGCATACTCCCCCGCCGAAGCGTTATTGAGGATGCTGGCTAAAAAGCCCTGCACCGGGGTCAGCCCCGCATTGCGTGCCGCAATGCCCAGCGAGAACGCGACGGCAAAATACCCCAAGGCAATGGGGAACCCGTCTCGCATACCGTCACAGAACACCTTGCGGCTGAATTTTGTAGATTGTTCCATATTCCTGTATCTTCCTTTCACCGCGTTTTATTATAACGCAGATGCGCAGGAAAAGAAAGAGGGCGGGCCGGATGTCCGCCGCAGAATTTTTATGAGCTTTGCAATATTGCCCCCAGGATATATCGTAAGTATAATAGATGTGATACTTGAAAAAAGGAGTTCTCCCCATGTCCCGCGATGCCATCAAATATATTGCCATGCTCACCATGCTTATCAACCACATTGCCAATGTGTTTCTGCCCGCCGGGATGTGGTATACCAATTTGTGCCTTTACATTGGCTATTTTACCGCCGTGACAATGTGCTATTTCCTCGTCGAGGGGTACGGTTACACCCGCTCCAAACGCAAATACGCCGGGCGGCTGCTGGGGTTTGCTGTACTGGCACAGCTGCCCTACCAGCTGGCTTTCCCGGAAAATGGCATTGCGGGCTTTGTGCAGTTCAATATGCTGTTCACCCTGCTGCTCTGCTTTCTGGTGCTGCTGGCGCAGGAAAGAATCCACGACCGCGTGCTGCGCGGGGCGGCCATTGTGTTGTTGATTTGCACGTCGCTCTTCTGCGATTGGGCGCTGCTGGCCCCGGTGTTCACACTGCTGTTTATTTGGGCGCGGGATTCCCGCCCGCGCAAGCAGATTGCCTTTGCCGCGGCGGCAGTGCTCTATGGCGGCATGGCAGGCCTTGGCAGCGGCTCACTGGCGGAAACCGTCGGCTGCGCGGTGCCCATCCTCGCTGCCGGGTTCGTCATCCTCTACCTTTACAATGGGCAGCGTGCCCGGCGGGGGCGCAGCTTTTCCAAGTGGTTCTTCTATACGTTTTACCCGGCACACCTGCTGGTGCTGGGGCTGATCCGCATCCTTGCGTGAATTTTGCCGTATGCTTTGCCGCATACGGCTTTTTTGTTCGGTTTTGTTCAGGGTTTTGTTCAGATTTTCAGGCCCTGCTTGCAACTTGCCCGCCAAACAACTATAATGGTTATATGTAACTTTGCATAAAAATCCCCCACAGGGAGTTGAAGATATGAAAAAGAGAAACGACCAGAATGTCATTGTAAAACGGGCAGTTCTCGTCTTTATCCTCATGTTTCTTGTGTTGCTGGCGGCGTTGGCATTTTTCACCCGCAGCATCGTCATGCGCGAACAGCTCAAGGCGTCCTACACGGCGGAGGCCACCGTCGCCAATGTGGAGGCCCAGCTCAACCGCTACCTGGCGGAGTCCGAGCTGCTGAAAAGCATCGTTGAGTCCGGGTATGAAATCAGTGACAGCGATTTTGCCGCACTGTCCAAGCTTATGTACAACGAGGACGGCATTATCAAGGCCGTAGAGCTGGCCCCGAACGGCGTCGTGCGCAGCGTTTACCCGAAGGCGAGCAACGCCGACGTCCTGGGGCTGAATATGCTCCGGCACCCCGAGCGCAAAGTTGAAGCCAGCCTTGCCAAGGAGAGCGGCCAGTACACGATTGCCGGGCCGTTTCAGCTGGTGCAGGGCGGCACCGGCGCACTGCTGTTCGATCCTATCTACACCACCGGCGCGGACGGCAGCCAAAAATACTGGGGCTTCTCCGTCCTGGTGCTGGACTGGGAGAGCTTTCTCGATGAAATCCAAATCGACAAATTACAGGATGCCTCCTACGAGTACCTGATTTGGAAGGAGGGCCACAACGGTGAGCGGATCGTCATTGCCCAGGGCGACCGCCCCGTGGGACCGAACACACTGGAAGTTGCCTGCGCCGTGCCCAACGATACCTGGTATTTTGAGATACGCCCGGCCACGGGCTGGATCACCCCGACCCAGGAAGCCTTTGATGTGCTTTTGCTGCTGGTGCTGCCCGCGCTGGCCGCAGCCGGCTACTGGCAGTTTGAACTGCGCCGCTACAAGGACGCCGTCCACGCCGCCGAGCTGGAAAAGGCCGCACGGGAGGCACAGGCCGCCAACGTTGCCAAAACGCGGTTCCTTTTTAATATGAGCCATGACATCCGCACCCCGATGAACGCCATCATTGGCTATGCAGGGCTACTGGCAGCCCACCTGGACGAGCGGGATCGTGCGCTGGATTATCTGGGAAAAATACGTTCGTCCAGCGATTTCCTGCTCTCCCTCATTAACTATGTGCTGGAAATGGCCCGCATTGAGAGCGGCAAGGCTGCCTTGAAGCTTGAGCCGTCTGACATCAACGAGCTTGCCGCCTCGCTGAAAGCCGTGTTTGACCCACTGGCCGACGAAAAGCACATCACCACCACCTGCACCATCGATATCCAACATCCCTATGTGCGCAGCGACCAAACGAAGGTACGCGAAATTTTCTTAAATATCATCAGCAACGCCATCAAGTACACACCCGAGGGCGGCCGCGTCGATTTCACCATGACCGAACTGCCCGGCGAAACGCCCGGCACCGTGCGTTACAAGGCTGTCGTGCAGGATGACGGCATCGGTATGAGTGCGGAATATCTCCCCCACCTGTTTGAGGAGTTTTCTCGTGAGCACACCAGCACCGAGAGCCGCGTCATCGGCACCGGCCTGGGCCTGCCCATCGTCAAGTCGCTCGTCCAGCTCATGGGCGGTACCATCGATGTCGAGAGCACTGTTGGTAAGGGTTCGACCTTCACGGTTGTTATCCCCTTCCCTGTCATCAGCAAAGAAGAGCTGATCCAGCAGCGCGAGCAGCCCGCCGACCCCGCCGCTGGGCTGGCAGGAAAGCACCTGCTGCTGGCCGAGGACAACGACCTAAACGCCGAGATCGCGCTGACGATCCTGCAGGAGAACGGCATGATCGTTAACCGCGCTGAGGACGGTATCCGCTGCCTGGAGCTTTTGGGTGCAAAACCCGCCGGGTACTACGACGCCGTGCTCATGGATATCCAGATGCCCCGCATGGACGGCTACCAGGCAGCGCAGGCCATCCGCGCTTTGCCTGATGCCCGGTCCACCGTGCCCATCATCGCCATGACGGCCAACGCCTTTGAAGAAGATAAGCAACGCGCGTTTGACGCCGGCATGAATGACCATATCTCCAAACCCATCAGCGTGAACGCCCTGTTGGCCGCACTGCGGAAAAATCTGAAATAACTTGCAGAGAGGAAATTTTCCCCCGGGAAAAACATTTTTTGCCGACCAAAAGCCCATCACCTTTGCCGAGTACCTGAAATATGAATACGACAGGGCCGCTTTTTTGTTGAGCCAGGGCTTGACGCCCGCGCCGCTTGTGTATTATAATAAGTAAGTTATAAGAACGAGGTGTTGCGCAGTTGGTAGCGCGCGTGGTTTGGGACCACGAGGCCGCAGGTTCGAGTCCTGTCACCTCGACCAAAACCACCCAGAAACGTTTGTTTCCGGGTGGTCTTTTTGTATTATACCGCATTTTTTACCGCGCTGCATACAGATACGCGCCTTTGCTGTCCAGCTATTCAAGTATATGTTCTTCTACGCTGCCACGCTGCAAAGCCTGTGCCCCTGTATACGTGGTGCTGCATAACCTCACCATGGAAGCGATACCCTGCCGAGTTGCCCCTGGCAGGGTATTTTTCTGTTGTCTTTTCCCCGCAAAAACGCTATAATAATCTCAAATTTCGGAATATTCGGGAGGGAATCTTTATGGGAAAGGTCAGGCACTGTCTGCGCAGCGCGGCGGGGTATCTGGCGGTGTGCGCCAAGTGGCTGGTGCTGGCGGCGCTGGTGGGGTGTGTTGTCGGGCCGCTGGGTGCAGCGTTCGGACTGGCGCTGAACTGGGCCAACGCCACCCGCGCGGCCCAGCCGTGGCTGCTGTACCTGCTGCCCATCGCGGGCCTGGTCATCGTGTTTTTGTACAGCCACTTCGACCCCGACGGCGGCGGTTCCACCAATCAGGTGTTCGTCTCGGTGCGGGAGCACAAGCCCATGACGCTGCGCACCGCGCCGCTGATCTTTGCTTCCACTGTCATGACCCACCTGTTCGGCGGTTCCAGCGGGCGCGAGGGCGCGGCCCTGCTGCTGGGCGGGTCAGTGTCCGGGCAGATCGGCAAGGTGTTTCACTTGGAAAACCGAGACTGCCGTTTAATGACGATGTGCGGCATGGCGGGCGCGTTCTCGGCCATCTTCGGCACGCCGCTGGCGGCCACCATCTTCACGCTGGAAGTCGTGGATGTCGGCTCGATGCAGTACGCGGCCCTTCTCCCCTGCCTGGTTTCGGCACTGCTGGGCGTTTTTATCAGCGGGCAGATGGGCCATGCGCCGGAATCCTTCGTTTTGAAAGCCGAGGTCGCCGCCACACCGCTGAACCTGGTGCGGGTCATCCTTTTGGGGGCTCTGCTGGCGGCGCTGAGCATATTTTTCTGTGAGCTGCTCCACACCGCGCCCAAGCTCTACAAAAAATTTCTGCCCAACGCCTATCTGCGCGTTGCGGCGGGCGGCGTGCTGATTCTGGCGCTGACAAAGCTGCTCGGCACGACCGACTACAACGGCGCCGGTGCCGCCGTCATCGAGGCCGCCATCAACGGCGAGGCCGTGCCGTATGCGTTCCTGCTAAAAATGCTGTTCACCGCGCTGACCCTGGGTGCAGGTTTCAAGGGCGGCGAGATCGTGCCCATCTTCTTCACCGGGGCGACGTTCGGCTGTGTAGCTGCGCCGCTGCTGGGTCTGCCGCCGCAGCTGGGCGCGTCGCTGGGTATGGTGGCGCTTTTTTGCGGTTGCACCAACAGCCCGCTGGCGTCCATCTGCCTGGCGATTGAAGTATTCGGCGGGCAGTGCATTGCGCTGTTTGCGCTGGCCTGTGCGGTGTCGTACATGCTGTCCAGCTATTTCAGCCTCTACCGTGAGCAGCACTTTCTGCACTCCAAGCTGCGCATTGTGGGCGTGCAGCGGGTCCATGGCCGCTGGTCCGAGACGGATGCCAAGCATTTTACCACAAACGATGACGGCGAAAATTAGTTGCGGGAACGCTGTTTCCATGGTATAATTAAGTGTTATGGAGGAATGGGCGTTTATGAGTAGACTTGCACTGGAAAAGCACTGCTGGGCGGAGATCGATCTGACAGCATTGCGCAGCAATTTTGAATATATCCACCGCGCGGTAGGCGGCGATATCTGTGCCGTTGTCAAGGCCGACGCTTACGGCCACGGCGACACGACCATCGCCCACGTCTTGCAGCAGGCCGGTGCGGCGGCGTTTGCCGTCAGCAGCCTGGGCGAGGGACGGCACCTGCGCCGCAGCGGCATCACAAAACCGATTTTGATTCTGGGCTTTGCTGACCCGTCCTATGCGGCAGTGTTGGCAGAAAATGACATAGCCACGGCCTGTTTTTCTACCGAGTACGCGCAGGCACTCTCCGCTGCCGCCGTCAAGGCGGGCGTACAAGCCAAGGTACACCTGAAAATCGACACCGGCATGGGCCGCATTGGCTTTGCGGTGCGTTCCGGGTTTGATGAAACTATCCACGAGCTGGAAGCCCTGTACACCCTGCCGGGGCTGGATATCTGCGGCGTGTTCCAGCATTTTGCCGTGGCGGACAGCAACACCCCTGCGGACACCGCCTACACCGACGAGCAGTATGCGCTGTTTGCCAGGGTGGTAGCGCGTTTGCAGGCCGATGGCTTTGCCACCGGCACCGTACACTGTGCCAACTCGGCCGCGCAGCTGCGCCACCCCGAGTGGCGGCACGATATGACCCGCGCGGGCATCATTTTGTACGGGCTTGACCCCAGCGACGACGTCCGCTTTCCTGCCCTGCAGCCGGTCATGTCGCTGAAATGCGTTGTGACCTTTGTCAAGGACTTGCAGCCCGGCCAGAGCGTGAGCTATGGGCGCACTTTCACAGCCGAGCGCCCGATGCGCGTTGCCACGGTCTGCGTGGGCTACGCCGACGGCTACCCCCGCCGTTTGTCCGGCGGGCTTGGCGTCATGAACATACACGGCCACGCTGCCCCCGTGGTGGGCCGCGTCTGCATGGATCAGACTATGCTCGATGTAACGGACATTCCTGATGTCAAGATGGGCGACGAGGTCACAGTCTTTGGCCCGGGCGGCGGCGACACCGCCGACACCATTGCGGCCAAGACCCAGACCATCAACTACGAAATTGTCTGCGGGCTGGCGCGCCGCGTGCCCCGCGTATACAAAGAGAACGGCAAGATCTGCGAGATCTGGAACGATTTGGAGGAAACCTGATGGCCCGCAAAAACATCCGCAACTTCTGCATTATCGCACACATCGACCACGGCAAATCCACCCTGTCCGACCGTATGCTGGAGCTGACCGACAGCGTTGACAAGCGCACGATGACCGACCAGGTGCTGGACGACATGGACATTGAAAAAGAGCGCGGCATCACCATCAAGGCCCGCGCCGTGACGATGCGCTATAAGGCCGACGACGGCGAGACCTACGAGTTCAACCTCATCGACACTCCGGGCCATGTTGACTTCCAGTACGAGGTCAGCCGCAGCCTGGCCGCCTGCGAGGGTGCAGTGCTGGTCGTGGACGCCAGCCAGGGCGTGGAGGCCCAGACGCTGGCAAACTGCTACCTGGCGCTGGACCACAACCTGGAAGTCGTACCGATTTTGAATAAGATCGACCTGCCCAGCGCCGACCCGGACGCCGTGGCGAAGGAGGTCGAGGACGTCATCGGCCTGCCCTGCATGGAGGCCCCGCGCGTGTCCGCCAAGCTGGGCATCGGCGTTAAGGACGTTTTGGAGTGCGTCGTGCGGGACGTGCCCGCCCCCACCGGCGACCCGACGCTGCCGCTGAAAGCGCTGATCTTCGACTCCATCTACGACAGCTATAAGGGCGTCATCGTCTATGTGCGCATCTTTGAGGGCACCGTCAAGCCCGGTGACACCATCCGCCTGATGAGTACCGGCGCAGAGTTCCAGCTGGTGGAGGTCGGCCACATGGGCGCGACCCAGATGACCCCCTGCGACAAATTGGAGGCCGGCGAGGTCGGCTACCTGACTGCCAGCATCAAGACTGTGCGCGACACCCGCGTCGGCGATACCGTGACGCTGGCCGCCAACCCGACGGCCGAGCCGATGCCCGGTTTCCGCACCGTGACGCCGATGGTTTTCTGCGGCATCTACCCTGCCGACGGCGCGGACTACCCCGATCTGAAAGACGCGCTGGAAAAATTGCAGCTGAACGACGCGAGCCTGACCTTTGAGCCGGAGACGAGTGCCGCGCTGGGCTTCGGCTTCCGCTGTGGGTTCCTCGGCCTGCTCCACATGGAAATTATCACGGAGCGGTTGGAGCGCGAGTTCGATCTGGACCTCATCACCACGACGCCGGGCGTTCAGTACCGCCTGACGCTGACTGACGGCACGGTGGAGATCATCGACAACCCCTCCGCCTACCCTGATCCGACCCGCATCGTCAAACAGGAGGAGCCGTTTGTCAATGCCCACATTTACACGCCGAACGATTATGTCGGCCCGCTGATGGACCTGTGCCAGACGAAGCGCGGCGTGCTGGTAGACATGAAGTACATGGACGAAACGCGCGTTGACCTGCATTATCAGCTTCCGCTGGGTGAGATTGTCTATGACTTCTTCGACGCCATCAAATCCCGCAGCCGCGGCTACGCCAGCTATGACTATGAGTGGGAAGGCTGGCACGAGAGCAAGCTGGTTCGTCTGGACTTTTTGCTCAATGGCGAGGTCGTGGATGCCCTGTCGATGATCGTGTTTGCGGACAACGCCTACGCCAAGGGCCGCCGCATCTGCGAAAAATTGAAGGAGAACATTCCCCGCGCACTGTTTGAAATTCCTGTGCAGGCGGCCGTGGGCGGCAAGGTCATTGCCCGCGAGACAGTCAAGGCCATGCGCAAGGACGTGTTGGCCAAGTGCTACGGCGGCGACATCACCCGCAAAAAGAAGCTGCTGGAAAAGCAGAAGGAAGGCAAAAAGAAAATGCGCCAGCTGGGCAGCGTGACCCTGCCGAGCGAAGCGTTTACAGCGGTGCTGAAACTGGATTCGGATTCGTAACGGGGGTTTTGTTCCTTCTTTGCAAAGAAGGAACCGAAGAAATTCCAAACAAAATATTCGTAGGGGAGGGATTTATCCCTCCCCTACTTATTATCCCGCCGCGCCCTGCAAATTTTGCCACTCTGTAGGGGCCGCACATGTGCGGCCCGCAGCTTTTCGGCAAAATTGATTTTGCGGGAAGGCCGCGGGCCGGGCATGCCCGGCCCCTACAATGCCGCAAAATAAAATCGGGTATCCATCCAAACGATGGATACCCGATTTTGTTGTTATGCGGTAATTACATCAGGCTGCGGTACAGTGCTTTGATTTCCTCGACGTTCGTGTCGCGGGGGTTGCCGGGGCAACAGGCATCGGCAAAGGCGGACTCGGCCAGGAACTGGACATCCTCTTCCTTCAGAATACCCTTCAGGTCAGCGGGAATGCCGACGTCAGCAGAGAGCTTCTTGACCTCGGCGATCGTTGCGTCGGCGGCCTCGGTGTCGTTCATCTCGTCGATGCCCTTCACGCCCATGGCCTTGCCGACGGCGCGGTAACGCTCTCCTGCAACGGTCTTGTTGTATTCCAGGCCGGTGGGCAGGATGATGGCGCAGGCAACGCCGTGGGGGGTGTCATACAGGGCAGACAGACCGTGGGCCATGCTGTGCACGATGCCCAGACCAACGTTGGAGAAGCCCATACCGGCAATGTACTGGCCCAGGGCCATGCCCTCGCGGCCCTCCGGGGTGTTCTGCACAGCGCCGCGCAGGTTTTCGGCGATCAGCTTGATGGCCTCGAGGTGGAACATATCGGAGATGGTGCAGTGGCCCTTGGTGATGTAGCCCTCGATCGCGTGGGTCAGGGCGTCCATGCCGGTGGCAGCGGTCAGGCCCTTGGGCATGCTGGACATCATATCGGGGTCAACCACGGCGATCTCAGGGATATCGTTGGTGTCCACGCAGACGAACTTGCGCTTCTTCTCCACGTCGGTGATGACGTAGTTGATGGTGACTTCGGCCGCAGTGCCTGCGGTGGTGGGCACAGCAATAGTAAAGACGGCGTGCTTCTTGGTGGGGGCAACGCCCTCCAGGCTGCGGACGTCGGCAAACTCAGGGTTATTGATGATGATGCCGATAGCCTTGGCGGTGTCCATGGAAGAACCGCCGCCGATGGTCACGATGCAGTCAGCCTCGGCAGCCTGGAAAGCCGCCACGCCGTCCTGCACGTTCTTGATGGTGGGGTTGGGCTTGATCTCGCTGTACAGGGCATAGGCAAAACCGGCAGCCTCCAGCAGGTCGGTGACTTTCTTGGTGACGCCGAACTTGACCAGATCAGGGTCAGAGCAGACGAAAGCCTTTTTGTAGCCGCGGGCGGTCAGTTCGGGAACGATGTTCTCGATAGCGCCGTGGCCGTGGTAAGAGATAGAGTTCAAAACAATACGATCTGCCATAGAATATTCTCTCCTTTAAACATATCGGCTTTGGGCCGATGATTTCCATATTCTACGGTTATTATACCACCGCCATTTTCACAGTACAATCCAAAAAAGTGGCGCAAAGTTTGTGAAAAGTGTACAAGGCCTGTCCTTAGGCCCTGCTGTACCGGTTCAGCGTCATCGAAATCGTCAGGTTGATTTTGCTGACCTGCATCATGTGGCGGGAAAATGCCGGCAGCGTGCTGTCTTTTTTCGTGCCGCCCCATTCCAGCAGTTCTTCCGGTTTTTTCATGGGTTTGCCAAGGGACAAAAAAAGGCTTCCCCCTCGGGGGAAGCCGGCCGCGAGGCGGACTGATGAGGGGCAGCTTTGCCGCTGTCGCCCGTTTATGGGACTGCTGCGGCCAGTTCTCCCCTCATCCGGCCCTGCGGGGCCACCTTCGCCCCCAAGGGAGAAGGCTTGGGGGGTCACGCCTCTTCTTTTTCTTTCTGTGCCTTGATGACCTTCAGGCGGCTGAACTCCTCGCGTTCGCGTTCGCTCAGGACCTCGTCGATGGACTTGATGGTCTTTTGCATCTGGGGTATCTGCACGTTGCCCAGGGCGTTGGCGCGCTTCTGGGTCTTTTGGATGGCCTCGGCCAGGCGGATAACGCTTGTCTCGACCTCGGCCAACTCGACGGTCAGGGTCTTGACCTCATTGAATTTGAGGTAGGCCACATCGATGGTGCCGTTTGTCGATTCCAGATCGTAGTACAGCCCCAGCGGCGAGGTGGTGTTCAGCTTGAGGGTGGGCAGCTCGACGCCCATAACGCTGCGGGTGCTGAGCTGCACGCCGCGTTCCACCGGCACACCGGCCGCATAGCCGCCGACAGAGCCCAACATGATATTGGCCTTTTTCAGGGCCTCGTAGGCCTCGGCATAGGCCGCGCTGATGCGGTCCTGGATGCCCGCCGCGCGGTCGATCAGCTGCATCATTTCTCGCACAAGGATATTGCGCTTGCGGTCCATCAGGTCATAGCCCTGGGTCGCCAGCGCCAGGCTGCGCTTCGTCGCCATCAGGTTTGATTTTGTGGGAAAAACCTGCTGTGCCATTGGGTACTCCTTTTATACTGCTTTGGCTTCCCCTTCGGGGGAAGCTGTCACCGAAGGTGACTGATGAGGGCCGAGTGTGCCATTATCACCCGTCTACGGGCATTTCCCGCACGCTCTCCCCTCATCCGCCCCTGCAGGGCACCTTCTCCCCCATGGGGAGAAGGCTTTGGGGTTACTTTTTACTGATTCTCGCCTTCGCCGGCTCGTAATACTTATCCAGCGTCTCGGCGTCGCAGCGATCCAGCGCATTGCGCGGCAGGGTCGCCAGCAGCTCCCAGCCGAGGTCAAGCGTCTGCTCCATCGTGCGGTCGGTGTTGCCCTGGCCGATGAACTCCTGCTCGAACGCACGGCCAAAGGCCATCAGCTGCTTGTCGCTCTGGGACAGTTCTTCCTCGCCGATGACGCTTGCCAGCGCCTTGGCGTCCTGCACCTTAGCGTAGCAGGCAAACAGCTGGTTGGACAGCGTGACATGATCCTCACGCGTGTAGCCCGCACCGATGCCGTCCTTCATCAGACGGGACAGGCTGGGCAGCACAGAAACCGGCGGATACAGGCCGATGGCATCCATGCCGCGGTCCAGCACGATCTGGCCCTCGGTGATGTAGCCGGTCAGGTCGGGGATGGGGTGCGTGATATCGTCGCCAGGCATCGTCAGGATCGGAATCTGCGTCACAGAACCCTTGCTGCCCTTGATGATACCGGCGCGCTCGTACAGGCTCGCCAGGTCAGAATACAGGTAGCCGGGGAAGCCTTTTCGGCCGGGAATCTCGCCCTTGGAGGACGAGAACTCGCGCAGGGCCTCGCAGTAGCTTGTCATATCGGTCAGGATGACCAGGACGTTCTTGCCCAGATCAAAGGCCAGATACTCGGCCACAGTCAGCGCAGCGCGCGGGGTGATGATACGCTCGATGATGGGGTCGTTTGCCAGGTTCAGCAGCATGACAACGCGCTCCATCGCACCGCAGCTCTCGAAGCTCTCACGGAAGTACGAGGCAACGTCGTTCTTGACGCCCATGGCGGCAAAGACGATGGCAAAGTCCGAACCGTCGGCCACGCTGGCCTGCTTGACGATCTGGACAGCCAGCTCGTTATGCTTCATGCCGGAGCCGGAGAAGATCGGCAGCTTCTGGCCGCGAATCAGCGTGGCAAGGCAGTCGATGGACGAGATACCGGTGTGGATGTAGTTGCGGGGGTAAACGCGGCTGACCGGGTTGATGGGCGCGCCGTTGACGTCGCGGCGGGCCACCGGGTAGATATCGCCCAAGCCGTCAATGGGGCGGCCCAGGCCGTCCAGCACGCGGCCCAGCAGTTCGGGGCTCAAATCCATCATCATCGGGTGGCCGGTCATAACCGTGCGGTTGTTGACCAGGCTCAGACCGCGGGTCCCCTCGAACACCTGGATAACGCAGCGGTCGCCGTCCACACGGACAACACGCCCCACGCGGGTGGAGCCGTCGTCGAGGTGCAGCTCGACCATTTCATCATACTGCACGCCCTTGACGTCGTCCAGCACGACCAGACTGCCGTTGATTTGGGAAAGTCCGATATGTTCCAGAATCATGTTATTCCCTCCTCATCAGCCCTGGACCACGGCGGCCAGCTTGGTATCGATGGCTTTTTGCAGCTCGTCCAGCTTGGTAAAGTCGTCGTTGGGCACGGTATATTTCATCTGCACCAGCTCGTCAAACAGGCCGGTAGCCAGCAGACGGCTGACCGGCACCTGCTTGGCGACGAGCGCGGCGCACTTGTCGTACAGATACAAAATGGTTTCCATCATCTTCAGCTGCTTTTCCAGCGGGACATAGGTATCCACGGCGTGGAAAGCGTTCTGCTGCAAGAAGCCTACGCGGATAACGCGGGCGATCTCGATGGTCAATTTCTGGTCGTCGGGCAGCACGTCCGAGCCGATTAGCTTGACGATCTGCATGAGGTTGTTCTCCTGCAAAAGCAGGTTGGCGATGCGCTCACGGCAGGACATGAAGTCGTGGCCGACATTATCATAGTACCAGCCGCCGAGGTCACCCAAATACTCGCTGTAGGAGTCGTTCCAGTTGATGGCCGGGTAGTGGCGGGCATAGGCCAGGGACTTATCCAGCGCCCAGAAGCAGCGAGTGAAGCGCTTGGTGTTCTGGGTGACAGGCTCGGAGAAGTCGTTGCCCTGCGGGCTGACTGCACCGATGACCGAGACGGAACCTTCTGCGCCGTTCAGCGTCTTGACATAACCGGCGCGCTCGTAGAACTCCGCCAGGCGGCTGGGCAGGTACGCAGGATAGCCCTCATCGGCGGGCATTTCCTCCAGACGGCCGCTGATCTCACGCAGAGCCTCGGCCCAGCGGGAGGTGGAGTCAGCCATCATGGCGGCGTGGTAGCCCATGTCGCGGTAATACTCGGCCAGCGTAATGCCGGTGTAGATGGACGCCTCACGCGCAGCAACAGGCATGTTGGACGTGTTGGCAATCAGCACGGTACGATCCATCAGGCTCTTGCCAGTGCGGGGGTCGACCAGTTCGCTGAACTCCTGCAGCGCCTGGGTCATCTCGTTGCCGCGTTCGCCGCAGCCGACATAGATGATGATATCGGCGTCACACCACTTTGCGATCTGGTGCTGGGTCATCGTTTTGCCGGTGCCGAAGCCGCCGGGGATGGCCGCCGCACCGCCCTTGGCCAGCGGGAACATCGTATCAATGACGCGCTGGCCGGTAATCAGCGGCCGGGGCGAGGTCATGCGCTCGGCCGACGGACGCGGGGTGCGGATGGGCCACTTCTGACACAAGGTCAGCGTGTGTTCCTTGCCCTTGGCGTCGGTCAGCTTTACAATGGGTGAATGGACGGTGTAGCTGCCGTTAGCGGCGACCCAGGTCACGGTGCCGGAAATCGTCGGCGGCACCATACAGCGGTGCTGGATGGCGGGCGTCTCCGGGCAGGTAGCGTAGATTTGGCCGGGGGTCAGGGTGTCCCCTGCCTTGACGGTCACGGTCACGTCCCACTTGGCGCTCTCGTCCAAGGACGGCTCATGGGCACCGCGCTCGATAAAGCTGCCCATGTGCTGCTCAATGGCGGGCAGCGGGCGCTGGATACCGTCATAGATGTTGCGCAGGATGCCAGGGCCGAGGGTGACGGACAGCGGGCCGCCCGTGCTCTCGACAGGCTCGCCTGCTTTCAGGCCGCCGGTCTCCTCATAGACCTGGATCGTGGTTTCCTTGTCGTTCATGCGGATGACCTCGCCCACAAGGCGGGCGTTGCCCACATAGACCATTTCCATCATTTCCAGGTCGGTTTTGCCCTTGATGGTGACAACGGGGCCGTTGATGCTGTAAATTTTATTTTCCATGGCTTTGCCCCTCAAATGTTGATTTCCAGCCCGGCGTTCTGCAAGAACCATTCGTGCTGGGCGTTCAGGCGTGCTGCCAGCGTGTCGTCGGCAACCAAGCCTTTGGCGGCGTTTGCGCCTTTCAGACCGCCGAGTTCAATGCTTTCATCGGCGGTAAGCGTCGTGCCGACGGGCAGCTTGACGTTTTGCAGCAGCGGCAGATCCGCCGGGCGGGCGGCGATATTCGCATTCTCGCCCAGGGCTTCCGCCAGCGCGGCAGCCTCGTTTTGCAGCCAGGCGGCGTATTTGTCGCCGGCGGCAAAGGCGGCCAGCTGGCTGCGTGCCTCGGCAAAGGTCTCGTCGGCAATCTTCTGGCGCTGGTCAGCCAGCGTGGCGCGGGCGGCCATGCGGGCAGCGCTCAAATCGCGGTTAGCGCGGGTGCGGGCACGCTCGGTCTCAAAGTGCAGAGTGCGCTCCACACGGGCGTTTTCGGCCTTGCGGGTAGCGTCCAGCTGGCTGGAAATTTCCCGCTCGGTCTCCTCGTGGATAGCGGCGCAGGCGGCCTCGCCTTCCGCGCGGATGGACTCCAGAAAGCGCCCGGCGCGGGTATCTAATTCGTTCATGGTCACACCTCTCAAATCTTCACGCCGATGGCCTCGCGGATATAGCGGGTCAGGCGGTCCTTACCGGCAGCTCCGCCGCCGGTGGAAGGCACGGTGATGAGCAGCGGCCCACCGGCAGCGCGGGCACTGTCCAGCGTGGCTGTGTAAGTCTCGGCGATCTTCTCGGTGACGAGCAGCACGGCAATGTCCGGCTGGTTGGCGGCATCCGCCAGCGCGTGCCGCAGGTCGGCCTCGCTGCGGGCTACGGTGCCCTCAATGCCCGCCAGACGCAGGCCGTTCATGGCGTCGGAGTTGTCGCTGATGAGAAAGAACCGCATAGCATTACACCAGCTTAGACAGGATCATGATGGAGATAACCAGGCCGTACAGGGCGATGGACTCACCCAAAGCGACGAAGATCAGGCTCTTACCGAAGGTCTTTTCGTTCTCGCTGTTGGCAGCGATAGCAGCAGGCGCAGCGGAGGCAACGGCCATGCCGCCGCCGATACCGGCCAGGCCGGTTGCCAAAGCAGCAGCCACCAGGCCGATGCTCAAAGAACTGTTGTGGTCGTTGTCGGTGTTGACAGTCTCGGACGCAGTCGTGGCAGCGGTGGTGTCGGTGGCGGCATCATCGGCGGCAAAGACGCCCAGTGCGCCGCAGCAGGTCACAGCGGCCACGATCAGGATGGTAACGAACAGTTTGCTGAACTTGGTTTTCATAATGGAACCCTCCGTAAATTTTTATTGTATCCGCACCTTTTTGTCAGGCGCTTTTGTAGGGGCCGGGCATGCCCGGCCCGCGGCTTCGATTCTATCGACCGGTTGTGGGTTGGTTGCGGGCCGGACATGTCCGGCCCCTACCTCGCGTCCTCTTACGCTTTCTCTTTCTTCAGGTCAAACGCCACGAACTTGCGGCCGCCGCCCTTGTAGCAACGGCTGAACATCTCGTAGAACTCCAAACGGATGCCCTGGATGGCGGACAGCAGCGCTTCCAGACAGATAACCACCAGGTTGCCCAGGATGACCACGACGATGTTGTTCGGCGTACCGGCCAGCGTAAAGACGACCATCATCATGCTGGCGTGGACAATGACGAACGCGCCCACACGCAGGAAGGAAATGGTGTTGGACAGGTAGCTCAGCACTGTTTCCAGCAGTTCGAACACGCTCTGCATCAAGTAGTTGCCCATGCCGCCTGCGGGCTGCCAGGGCTTGCCTTCGACCATCGGGGCCAGCAACTCTGCAAACAGCAGCAGCACCAAACCGACCACCAGACCGATGATTGCCACGACCTGCGGCATAAACGTGACCGCGCCCATGTAGGCGCTTGCCAGGTCAACACCGCACAGGTAGGTGACGACACCAACCAGGCCGTTGGGCGAGAAGATGAACTCGCCCCACTCCTTGTGACGGGCGTGGGTGTACATATTCAGCGCCATGGCCGCCAGCACCAGCACAATGCCGATGTAAACGGCCACCATCAGGATGCCGGTGATGGAATCCATGACCGAAACGGGCTTGCCCGCCATGCCCAAAGCATGGTAGAGCGGGTCGAGGGCCTCCTCGTAGCCAAAGAGAGAACCGTAGACCAGGCCAAAGATCGTGCTCGAAATGCCGCAGGGAATCATCAGATGGAACAGGTCATTGTGCTTGACCTTCCACATAAAGGTGCTGAACAGCGCCAGCACAATGCCCTGCCCGACATCGCCAAACATCATGCCGAACAGCACGGTGAATGTGATCGCTACAAAGCCGGTGACATCTGTCTCGCCGTAGGCGGGCAGACCGTACATTTCGACGAAAAACTCAAAAGGGCGGCTCCACCAGGGGTTTTTCAGCTTGGTGGGGGGCGTCATCTTGCCGGCGGATTCCGGCCCATCGACCGTGACGCGTAGCCCCTTGACGGCGCGGGCCTTACCCGCGACCTCGTCCACCTCCGACGCCGGGACCCAGCCGACGCAGAAGAAGTGTTGGCCCTTGACCGCCGCCATCCGGCGCAGGTCGTACACAGCGGCGTAGTAGCAGGCCGTGTCGTACAACAGCTGAACCTTCTCGGCGTTCTTCTGCCACAGGGTGGCAATGCGGCCGTTGACATCGTCCACGCTCTTGTTGACGACATCAAGGTTTTCTTTAAAGTGCTCGATGATCTCGGCGGGCGAACCGGCCGCGCCGGGCACATGCACCGGCTCAAAGTACAGCATCGAGAAGATACCGTCGGTTTCCAGCGCTTTCTCCCGCGGGGTCATGTAGACGCCCCAGTAACCGGCCTTCGTCTGGTTGCAGGGGGTGAACAGGATATACGGATCATCGCCGTAGTTGTTCATCAGCTTGTTGTAGCCCTCGGTGGGCAGGAAGCCGAACCGGACCTTGACATGGGCGCAGTCCAGCAGGTCATCGACGTTGACCTTCAGGCCGGTAAAGTGGCTGTACTGCTCGATGCCGTCCTCGCAGAGCTTTTTCTGGTCCAGCAGGATCTTACGCTCAGCGCAGAGCTCGTCGATTTGTTCGAGCAGATCGCTTAAATAGCTGCGGCCCTCGGCGTCCACCGGGTCGCTGTGCTGCTGCCCCTTGTGCAGCTCTATGTTGGCCTCCTGGGCCATGGTCTCGATCTGGTCGCGGATCGCTGTGTGGGGGTTCTCTTCATTCAGAGCGCCGTACCCCAGCGATTCCGACATATATCTGGTGGCAGGTTCCAGGTCAAAGCGGCCGTCCATGCAGCACGAGCCGATAAACTCGTTCAGCTGCGGCATCGTGCCCTGTACCCGCACCAGTTTCATCTTTTCAACCAATCAGTTCACACTCCTTCAAACTGTCTTACACCCGTGCGGTGCGGCGGCCAGAGGACTGGCCGCCCTACGGTATCGTACCTCGGGTGTAGGGCGGTCAGTCCCCTGACCGCCGCGGCGTGTTGCCGTCACCGACAGTGTAAAACTCAATCGTTCTCATCAAACCCGACCAGCAGCGACTGGACTTCCTCGGGCGGCAGCTTGTAATGCACGCCCTCGATGATGTGATCCAGATCCTGCACCTCGCACTGGGCCAGCCAGACGTAACACAGCATAACCAGCGTTGGGTCGGTGGAAAACCGCAGCCACTTTTTGCACCAGTCGCAGCGGTAGTGGAAGAAGCCTTCCTTCAGCACGCTGTACTCGTGGTGGCCCAGCAGCGGGCCGTACTTTGTCTTGGCGAACCGCACCTTGAAGTCGGCCAGGTCGCGTGCGGCGAGCAGGTACTCCCACTCGTCGTTCGTCATAGCCGTGCAGTCGCGGCGGGCGTTGGAACGCACCACCGAATCCGGTGCGCCAATACGAATGAGCCGCGCTGCGTTAGAGACAGCGGACGTATCGCATTCCAGCTCCACCAAGTCGCGCAAGTTCGGCGCGGCGCTCGTGCCTTTCTTGGCCGGGGCCAGCGCCACAAGGGCTTTGTGGCGGCGGTCCTGCAAAAGCGGCTCGGCCTGGGCAGTCAGGCCCCGGTCCGGCTTGGCGGCTTTCATCGGTTCCAGGACTTTTTCCCACGGCGTGTCGGCCACAGCGGCCAGGATGCCGTCCAGGCTCGTGGCTTTAGCCAGCGCGTAGAGGTCGATGCAGCAGCGCTGCTGCATGAACTCCGGCAGGCGGAACAGGTAATCGCCAGGGCGGCCTGCATCCAGGCAGCGCATGGCGGCGGTCAGCTCATCGACCTCGCAGCAAAGGGTGAAGTACTCGTACACCTTGCTGCCCGCGCTGCGGTCATAGCGGCAAAGGCTGTCGTACCGGGCGTACAGGCCCTGGCGCAGCAGGTTTTCCAGCTGGGCGCGGCGGGCGTACTGGGGGTTGACCTCGGTCAGGGCGTCGGCGTACAGCGGGTACTCCTTCAAGGCCGCGGCAAGCTCGGTCATCGTGCGGCAGCCCATCAGGCGGCGGTAATCGTCGGCACGCAGCCTGCGGCCATACAGGGCGCGGGCCTTGGCCAGTACGGCGTTGCCGGAAGCCGCGCTCGCCTTCATCATTGTGCGGCCTCCCCGCCCAGGGTGCGCTGTACAAGCTCGGCACACCATTGTGCTTGTTTCGCCTTTGCGGCGGCGGTCATGGTCTCGGCAGCCTGCCGGCGCTGCTGCTCCAGTGCCGCCAGCGCGGCGGCGTTACCGTCGGCCGCGGCCTTGGCTGCGGCTGCACACTCGGTTTTTTCGCGGGCGTCACACTCCGCGATGATTTTCTGTTTCTGCTCGTCCAGGGCCGCCAACCGGGCGGTGCGCTCGGCCTTGGCCTTCTCGCTGGCCTTGCGCTGGGCGGCGTCCATCTCCAAAATGGCCTGCATCAGGTCGTTGACATCTTTCATGCAATGCACCTCACTCTTTGGGAGCTTTACCTGAACCAATCAGCGTTTCCCTTCCCTTGCATTCTCTGCACCCGGAAGTAGTTCCTATTATGTAAATAGGTAGACCAACTTTTTCAGGTTCAGCCGTAATTATAGCACTATGACCAAATATGGCAAGTGGTTTTTGTGCAGTTTTATTTGTACAAAAATGGGTTTGTGTTTTTCTTGTCGATGTTTTGCGAAATCGATCTCACTGCTTTTTCATGGCGGCCAGCCCTTTGCCGAACACAAACCGCACCAGCGGGCCTGCGCCGCACAGCTGCCACAGGAACGCGGCGGGATAGTTCATCGCCGTGGTCTGCACCCACATGGCAAAAAAGTTTGCGTTGTGGCTGTCCTTGAAGAACAGCGTGGCGAAAAAGCTCATCAACGGGCACATCATCCAGGCCGACAGGCAGGAGATGGCCGCTACCAGAAACACCTGCTTATCCTTGCCGGGGGTGAACCAACCCATGGCGATGCGCATGGCCGCGGGGCCGACCAGGAACGTATCCAGCAGGAAGCCGATGACGCCCATAATGGGCAGCTCGCTGAGGGCAGCGGCGAAGATGAAATTCTGCATCCCACCCACATCCAGTGCGATATTATAGCAGACCATTCCGTAGACCATGACACAGACCATCATGACGGTGTAGGCGATTTCCTGTTTCTTTGTTTGCGGCATTGTAATTACTCCTCATATATACGTTATTTTCTCCAAAACAAAAACAGCCGCAGGGTGTCGCTCAACTCGTTGCGACGCCCTGCGGCTGTTGTCTCACTGCGTTGGAAAGTGGAGCCAGTATACCGCAAATTTTCCGCTTATGTAATACCCCTGCACAAATTTCTGCACTTTGTATAAAATATTTCTCCGTTTTGCCGCGTCACTTTGGTACAAAACGCCGCAACTGTCGCCGCAAACTTTACAGGGATGGCGCGGCGCGCTATAATGGGCAATGATTGGTGGGGCGGCCAATGCCCGCCCCTGCCTGTGCAATCGTAAGAGGGGTCAAAAATCATGTCACATTCATTACTGCATCACCGCGGGCAGATGTCCGAGGCATTCCGCACGGTCATGTTTCTGTCCGCATCGGGCGGGTTACAGGACGCCTACACCTACATCGGGCGCGGCAAGGTGTTTGCCAACGCCCAGACCGGCAACATCGTCCTGATGAGCCAAAGCCTGTTCGAGGGCGATTTCGCACGGTTCGCCCACTATTTCATCCCGGTGCTGGCCTTTGCGCTGGGCGTGGCGGCGGCTGAGTGTATCCGCCTGCGCTGGCGCGAGGCCAAGCGTATGCACTGGCGGCAGCTTGTGCTGCTGGCCGAGATTGCGCTGCTGTTCGTGGTGGGCTTCTTCCCCGCCGCGTGGGATATCGGTGCCAACGCATTGGTATCCTTTTCCTGCGCCATGCAGGTACAGGCGTTCCGCAAGGTACACGGCTACCCGTTTGCCAGTACCATGTGCATCGGCAACCTGCGCAGCGGTATGGATTCGCTGGTTGGTTTTGGGCATACCCGCGACAAAAAGCTGTTGTGGAAGGCTCTGCACTATTTCGGCGTGATTTTCGTGTTTGCACTGGGTGCAGGCATCGGCACACAGTGCGTCGGCATTTTCGGCGAGAAAACGATCTGGCTTTCCTGCGCACTGCTGCTGGTGAGCTTGTGCTTTATGTTTATCAAAGAGGATCTGCCGGAGATCGAAGAAGAGTTGGAAAAATAAGCAAGCCCCATCCGATTTTACGTCGGATGGGGCTTACTTTTATACTTTTCTTCGTCCTATTTTGTTCCGGGCATCATTCACCATGCCGTTCAGCCGCGCCCCCATAAAGGTCAGCCCCGCCAGGGTCGGGGCGCTAAGGGCCAGCAATACGACCAAGACCAGCATGCCGCCCAAGTCCAGCCGCACCAGCGGCAGCCAGGGGGCCAGCAGGAACGCCCCCGCGACCCCCATCACCGTCATGCCGCCCCAGATGATCCAGTGCAGCGGCGTGAACGGAATGCAGACACCCCACAAGATCTGCAAGCCTACGCACAAAATCACGAAGGTGCAGATCGTGCCAACCATGTCTGTGGGGATATCAAACGCATAGCCAAATCCCTGGGTGCAGAACACGAGCAGGAAGTCTGTCAGCCCGCCGGGCAGCGCGGCCCGCAGGACGTTGCGCATGAATTTCCCGCGCACCAGCTCGTGGTTTGGCTCCAATGCCAGGAAAAACGCCGGTGCGCCGATGGTGGCAAATGTGACGAGGGACAGCTGCAAAGGCTGGAACGGATAGGCCAGCGGCAGCGCCAATGCCACGATGCTGAGCAGGAACGAGAAGATATTTTTGACCAGAAACAGCGACGCTGACCGCTGGATGTTGTTGATGACACGCCGCCCCTCGCCCACAACGCTGGGCAGTGCGGCAAAGTCAGAATCCAACAGCACCAGCTGCGCCACCTGGCTGGCTGCCTGTGCACCGGACGCCATGGCGATGCCGCAGTCGGCATCTTTTAACGCCAATACGTCATTTACGCCATCTCCGGTCATGGCAACTGTGTGTCCTTTCGCCTGCAAGGCGTGGACGAGCTGGCGCTTCTGCTCGGGCGTCACACGGCCAAAGACCGTGCATTTTTCGGCGGCCTCGGCCAGCGCCTGCTCACTGCGCAGCGTCGCGGCGTCCACCCAGCGCTCGGCCCCCGCAATGCCTGCGTTGGCGGCCACATGGCTGACGGCCTGCGGGTCATCGCCCGAAATGACCTTGACCGCCACACCCTGCTTGGCAAAGTAGCGGAAGGTCTTGGGCGCGTTTTCCCGGATGCGGTTTTGCAGCGGCAGCAGCGCCAGAAATTCCAGCTGCGCGGGATCGAGCGCGGCTGGCGGGTCGGGCAGTGCGGCGTTACATTTTGCCAGCAGCAGCACGCGGCGGCCCTGGGCCAGCAGCGGTGCCAGCTTGTCGGCAAACTCCCCTGCCCGCACCCCGGCCAGCACATCCGGCGCACCGACGACGTAGCAGCCCTGCGCGCCAAAATCCTTGGCGCTGTACTTGTACGCCGTGTTGAAGGGCACGCTGCACCGCGCAAACCAGCCGGTGCCGCCCTGCCCGAAGCGGGCCGCCAGAGCACGGCCGGTGTCATTGTCGGGCTGCTCACCCGCGTAAAAGTTCGCCAAAATCGCGTCCAGCGGTTCATTTTCCGCCAGTGGAAGCGGATTGTCGGCCTGCATGGCGCTTTCGGTGATCGTGCCGGTCTTGTCCACACAGAGAGTGTCCACCCGGGCCAGCGTCTCAATGCAGTTCATATCGCGGGTCAGCACCTTGCGGCGGGCCAGGCGCATCATGCTCACGGCCAAGGCTACACTGGTCAGCAGGTACAGCCCCTCGGGGATCATGCCGATGAGCGCCGCGACCGTCGCGTCCACGGTGTCCTTCATCGGCAGTTCCAGCACCCAATGCTGCTTCCAGATCAGCACCGCGCCGATGGGAACCAACGCGATACCGATGAATTTTATCAGCTTATCCAGGCTGCGCATCATTTCACCCCGAGCGACTTTGTGGCCGTTGGCCTGGGCCTCGGCGGTCAGGCGGCTTGCGTAGCTCTCGGCCCCGACGCGGGTCAGCCGGGCGACGCAGCGCCCCGCCATTAAAAAGCTGCCAGATTTCAGCTCCGCACCGCACTCCTTCGGCACAGCCCGGGCCTCGCCGGTGATGAGGGATTCGTTCGCCTGGGCGCTGCCGTCCAGCACAACGGCGTCGGCCACGATCTGGTCGCCCGCGCCGAACTCGACCACATCGTCCTGCACAAGGTCGTCGGACAGCACCTCGCACCACCGGCCGTCCCGCAGGCAGCGAATTTTCTGCGCCGAGACAAGGGTCAATTTGTCGATGGTACGTTTAGCGCGCAGCTGCTGCACGATGCCGATGAGGGTATTGCAAAACACGATGCCAAGGAACCCCATGTTCAGCCAGGAGCGCACGAGCGCCAGCATAACGGCCAGCACAAGGAACACAAGGTTGAAGTAGGTGCAGATATTGTCCCGCACGATCTCGCCGGTGGTCTTGGTCTGGGACTTGGGCGGCGTGTTCGTCTGCCCTGCCGCGCGGCGTGCGTTGACCTCGGCAGCGGTCAGCCCGGTGATGGATGGCATGAGAGGGTGGCTCCTTTCAGGTGGTAGAGGTTGTAGGGGCCGGGTATGTCCGGCCCGGTCGCAGAAGGCAAACGACCGTTTATGGGAAAGCTGCGGGCCGCACCTGTGCGGCCCCTACAATAGTAAAACGAACTACATCAGCTTATTATGGCAAGTATACCCGCCAAGTATGAACAAAACAAGTGCCCGGCTGCGTTTTGGGGCAGTCGGGCACTTTTGTCTATATGCGGTTGTCGCGGTTTTATCTTTCCAACGGTTCAAACGCCTCCGCCGGGTCGGCGGCCACGGCTTCCAGGTTCTTTGTCAGCTGGTTCAGCACCTTATAAAACGTCGCCAGGTCGGCAGGATCTATCCCCTCGTCGGCGCGGCGTTCCACGTCACGTACCACGGCGGTCACACGGGCGGCGCGGTCGCGGCCCGCGTCGGTCAACAGATACAGCGCGTTGTACTTGCCGGGCGCACCGCACTTTTCCACCAGGCCGCTGCGGACCAAATCCGCCAGCACGCGGGAGATCATGGCCGGGTCCAGGTCGCACCGCTCAGTCAGGTCGGAGAAATGCCAGCCCTCGGGGGCGGCTGCCAGCTGGCAGAGCACCAGCGTGTGGCCCGCTTTCAGCGCAATGCGGCCCATACCGCTGGTCTTGATGCGCTGGATGACCTTTTGCAGCCGCGCCAGCGAGACGGACAGTCGAATGAAACGGTCCTGCATATCAATCTTCCTTCAGCTCACCGCGGGAGGCCGCCTTCAGGTACGCAAAGATGAAGCCGTCCAGGTCGCCGTCCATGACGGCCTGTACGTTGCTGCTCTCGTAGCCGGTGCGGTTGTCCTTGACCAGCGTGTAGGGCATGAACACATAGCTGCGGATCTGGTGGCCCCAGGCAATCTCGTTCTGCACGCCCTTGATGTCGTCGATTTTGTCCTTGTGCTGCTGCAAAGCGATCTGGTACAGCTTGGCCTTCATCATTTCCATGGCGTACTCACGGTTCTGCAGCTGGCTGCGCTGGGTCTGGCAGCTGGTCACAATGCCGGTGGGTTTGTGGATCAGGCGCACGGCCGAGGACGTCTTGTTGATGTGCTGGCCGCCCGCGCCGGAGGAACGGTAGACCTGCATCTCGATATCGGCGGGGTTGATTTCGATATTGATGTTGTTGTCCAGCTCGGGCATGACCTCCAGGCTGGAGAAGCTTGTCTGGCGGCGGGCGTTGGCGTCAAACGGGCTGATGCGCACCAGGCGGTGGACGCCGTGCTCGCTTTTGAGCATACCGTAGGCGTTCGCGCCCTTGACCATCATGGAGGCGGACTTGATACCGGCCTCGTCACCGTCCAGCACGTCCAGCACCTCAACGCTGTACCCGTGGGCTTCGGCCCAGCGGGTGTACATACGGTAGAGCATTTCGGCCCAGTCCTGGGCCTCGGTGCCGCCGGTGCCTGCGTGGAAGGTCAGGATGGCGTTGTTGTGGTCGTACTCGCCGTTCAGCATCGTCATGAGCTGCAGCTCGTCGATGGACTTCTCGACGCCCTCAACGGCCTCCTCACCCTCGGCGGCCAGGGCGGGATCGTTCTCTTCCTCGATCATTTCCAGCAGCGTCTCGGCTTCCTCATACTGGGTGGCCAGTTTACCGAAGCGCTCGAGCTTGTTCTTCACTTCGCCCATCTCACCGATGATTTTCTGGCTGCGGGCCTGGTCATCGTAGAAGCCGGGCATCGTCATCTGGTGTTCCAGCTCAGCAAGGCGCTTCTCGCTGGCCTCAATGGACAGGGCGTCGCGCAGGTCGTCCACGGCGGTTTTCATGCCGCCGAGTTTTGCTTTCAGTTCGTCAATGGTAATCATATATGGTATCCCTCATCACATAAGTTGGCATAAAATTACATAGTACCATTATAAGCGAATTGGCAGGCGTTGTAAAGAGGGGCAGCCGCATAAAATATTTGTAAAAGAGGGATGTATCCCTCCCGGCAAAAACAACGCCACCGGGTAGGGACCGGGTATGCCCGGCCCGCAGCCTTCGGGCAAACGACCGCCCGGCCACTACCCGGTGGCGCAAGGAAAAAAGGCAATAAATTCATTTCTCTTGTAAAGTTTTTATGTTTTCTTTGCATTTATCCATTTGATGCGGTATAATGTCTTTATGTTACTGAAAGAAGAACGAGGACACACCACATGACACGTTACACCGGAAACCACTGCCCTGTCTGCGAACAGGCATTTACCGACGAGGACGATATCGTCGTTTGCCCTGACTGCGGCACACCCTACCACCGGGCCTGCTGGCAAAAAGTTGGCGTATGTATGCACAAATCCGAGCACGCCGCCGGGTTTGAGTGGCAGCCCGAGGTCGGCCCCGACGCCGACAAGGCCGCACACGAGGCCACCTGCCCCAACTGCGGCACCCACAACACGCCGGGCGCGGTGCGCTGTGCGCACTGCGGCTGCCCCCTGCCCAAAGCGCCGGACCCCATCACCGCCAAGACAGACGATGAAAAGTCTGTGCCCATCTACGCCCGCGACTCGTCCGCGGTGAACAACAGCCGCACCACGCCCGGGCCGCACATTGACACCTTCGGCACCGGCGAGGACGGCGGCATCTACCGCCGCGAGATCGGCCCCGAGGACCCCATCGACGGCATCAAGGCCAAGGACTGGGCCGCCTACGTGGGCCGCAGCCCGATGTACTACCTGATGCAGTTTTTCCGCATGAGCATGACGAAGAAGAATGCCACGGTCTGCCTGTCTGCATTTTTGTTCGGCCCTGCGTACCTTTTCTACCGCAAGATGTGGAAAGAGGGTCTGCTGGCCGCACTTGTGATGCTGCTGCTCAGCGCGCCGGAGCTGATTGCCATTGTGGCGACGTTCAACCCGACGCTGTTCGGCTCGCTGCCGCTGGGGTGGATCCCCACGGCGGCCAACATCTGCGCCGTGGTGGCGTGGGCGTTCAAAATCGTGCTGGGCCTGTTTGCGGTATCGTGGTATCGCAACGATGCCAAGCGCAGCATTGAGAAAATTTATGCCGACTACCCCGAGGGCGACGCCCGCACCGATGCCCTGCTGCAAAAGGGCGGCACGAGCTTTTTGTCGGTGATTTTGTACTACGCCGTCATTCTGCTGCTGGCGTCCCTGGTCATCAACCTGGCCGGCCCCGATTTTGTGCAGTACGCCATGGCGATGAGTGGGTATTGATGGCACCGCAAAACAACGCAATACACCAATGGTGTTAAAATAGGAGGAAACTTATGAAAACCGCATTAGTTATTATGGCCGCTGGTATCGGCTCCCGCTTCGGCGGCGGCATCAAGCAGCTGGCAGCCGTCGGCCCCAACGGCGAGATCATCATGGACTATTCCATTCATGACGCCATCGAGGCCGGGTTTGACAAAATCGTCTTTATCATCCGCCACGATATCGAGGACGCTTTCAAAGAGGCCATCGGCGACCGCATCGAGAAAATCTGCGCCGAGCTGGGCGTTGAGATCGACTACGCGTTCCAGGCGTTGGAGAACGTTCCCGCCGGGTACGCCGTGCCCGAGGGCCGCAGCAAGCCCTGGGGCACCGGCCAGGCTGTGCTGGCCTGCAAGGGCATCATCAAGGAGCCGTTCGCCGTTATCAACGCCGACGACTACTACGGCAAAGAGGCTTTTGTCCAGCTGCACGACTTTTTGCAGGGCTACACGCCCGACAAGTCCGGCGACCTGGCCATGGCGGGCTTTGTGCTGAAAAACACCCTGAGCGACAACGGCGCTGTCACCCGCGGCATCTGCCAGATGAACGACGCCCACTACCTGACCGGCGTGCTGGAGACCAGCGGCATTGAAAAGACCGCCGACGGCGCAGCAGCGGGCGGCAAGAGCATCGACACGGACAGCCTTGTCTCGATGAATATGTGGGCACTGACCCCGGAGTTTGTGGACCTGCTGGACGCCGGTTTTGTTGAGTTCTTTGAGAAGGCCGAGCCTGCCAACCCGCTGAAAGCCGAGTACCTGCTGCCCATCTACATTGACGAGCTGCTGCACGCGGGCAAGGTCAGCGTCAAGGTCCTGCCCACCCACGACAAGTGGTTCGGGGTGACCTACGCCGAGGACAAGCAGACCGTCATTGACAGCTTCGCCAAGCTGGTCGCCGATGGCGTGTATAAGAAGGATTTGTTCAGCGATTTGAAGAAGTAAGAAAGCAAAGCCTCCCTTTGACAAGGGAGGCTTTAGGCTTCCCCCTTGGGGGAAGGCAAAACCGCCCCATGCACCATCACGGTGCATGGGGCGGTTTGCTTTTGCTATTTCAGAACAACCTTAGTTCTGCTTTTTCTTCAAATAGGCGGTCACACCCAGGCCCAGCAGGGCGGCGATGGAGATAACGACGATCGGGATGATCGGCATATCATCGCTGGTCTGCGGAATGGTGCTGGCCTTGGCAGCTTGGGCTGCACCGGTGGTCTGCGGCGTGTACACGCCCTTGACGTTGGCATAGCCGGAAAGCTGCTTCGCGCTTTCCAAATGGCCGCAGGTATCGCACTTGTAGCCCTCTCCAGTGGCAGTCCAGTTGTGGTGGCCGCAGGCGGTGCAGGTGTAATACTTATTGTTTGCGGCGGGCGCGGCCGTGGGGGCCGGGGCCGCAGTAGCCGCCGGGGCCGCCGTGGGGGCGGCGGTCGGCGCTGCCGTAGGCTTCGGCGCTTCGGTCGGGGCCGGGGTGGGCTGCTCGACGGTCTTGTACTGGGCCGTGGCGGTCAGGGGCTTGCCGGCGGCCTTGTAGGCAGCGGCCAGCTTGGCCAGCAGGGCCTCGTCCAGTTCGGTGTAGGTGCCATCCACACCCGCAAACTGCCAGCCGAGGAAGTTCTCGGTCTTGGCGGGGGCGGGCAGGGTCTTGTCGTTCAGGCTGGTCAGGTTCAGCGTCTTGGATGTGCCCTCAAAGTCAACGACGGCCTCGTCAGCGCTGTACATGACGGTGAAGTCGCTGTATCCGTCGGGGTTCTCAAAGGCGATCGTCTTGTTGTCGACGTTCACAACGGTGGTATCGTAGTAGCGCACGCCCTTGGTGCTGTCGTGCTTGACGTACAGGCCGGTCAGCTGGTCCGCGGTGAACGCGCTGCCGACGGACAGCTGAATGGTGACAGTGGGGGCGTTGGCGGAAATATTGGTGGTGCTGATCGTGTAGGTGTTGTCGGGGGTCATATTGTCGGGGTCGGTCGTAGCGCGCAGGTCGCACAGCAGCTCAATAGCAAAGGTGAGCTGGCCTTTTGCGTCGGTCTGCTTGGGGGTGATAGCCAGGTACGGCACAACCACGAGGGTGATGTTGTTCACATCGGTGTTCGCAAGTGCGGAATTTTCGAGGGCCGCTTTCAGTTTGGCTTCGTTCCAGGTGTTATCCGCGTTCTTGTAGGTCTTTTCGGCGTCGGCCTTGACGGCGACAACGGCATCGCTGTTCTCAACAGCGTCCACGCTCTCGCCGGAGATGTCAACGGTCTTTGCGGCTTGGATGAGGGTTTCATCGGTGACATCGTCCACACGCACAGAGGGTGCAGCGGTGGAGATGGCAACGGTTGCAGGCTTGATGACGGTGACAAAGTCAGGGACGTATTCCACGCCCTTTTTCCAAATCACGCTGGTCTTTACGTTTTCGCCCAGCTTGTTGTCTTTAACGATGAACGTTGCACCGTCAGCCATCTTAATTAAAGGCTCTTCCTGCGTAAACGCAAGCAGAGCTGCACCGCCAATTACCGTGTTGCCACTGATTTCAACGTTGCCAAGGCTTGCAGTACCGATTTGCTGCTCGCGAGTGGGGTTTGCTATGCCTCTTGTGTCGCCATTCTTGGTATCCGTAATGTAAATAGCAATTTCCTTTACTTTGCTGCCGTCCTTATTATTGTCCAGCAGTGTGAACGTATTATTGATTGCCTTGAACGAAACACCCAGAACGTTATTTTCGATGACTTTAATAGGACGGCTCATCGTGAAGTTCGAGTTCTGAATCGTTACGCTGCAAGTCTCAATGTTCTGAATCCAAATCGGGCTGGAATCGTTGGGCGAGACAGTGTTTTTATGCTCATTAAAAGTACATCCGTCAATAATGATATCGTTCGCGGGCGCACCGCTGTTCTGAACCCAAAGGCCATTGACTATACAATCTTTGAGCGTCAGACCATTCATTTTATGCCCTTTGACCATTGACGCAAAGCTCTGTGTCCAAGACGAATAGATGCGAATAAATCCATTCAGTGTCGCATTAGAGAACACAATATCGGACGCATCAGGAATTTTAAATGTAAGTGAATTTGCCGGCGAGTTTACACTCGCCGCATCATCTGAAAATTGAATATTTCCAACAATATTCAGTTTAATTCCCTGCTTATGGGTTCCAACAACAAATCCCTGTCCATGCGGTTCAAACTGCGTTTCATCTTCCCGCATTTCATCCAAGGTGTTGACATACCGATAGGTGTCAGCAATGGTTTCATTGCCGACAACAAAACTGCCGTTTCTCAAATCCACGCCGTCCAGATTTACCGTCAGCTCGGTAACATTCGCGGGAATCTCGGTCAGTGCGTTGAACTCATCCAGCGTCAGGATTGCGCCGTTTTCCACGGTCTCGGTGGAGAGTCTATCCTCTCCCCCGTTGTCCTTCGTCTGTTCGGAAATGCTGGTCGTTTCCGTGGTCGTCTGCTCGGTGTCGTCCTCTGCCAGTGCTGTCGTGCAGACAGAAACTGCCATGGCCAGCGCTAAAGCAAGAGACGCCGCCTTTTTGCAAATGCGTTTTCTCATGTTGCTTTTTCCTTTCCTTATTATGTAAGTTTTACTGCATACCGCCATTGTACCCCCCCCCCATTGCATTCTGTCAATGCACAGTTGATACATTTGTGTAAATTGTGTGGAATTTTTCCCATGCGCACAAAAATCCCGGGCTGGTTTGTGCAAGTTGATGGATTTTGGCTCCCATGTAGGGGCCGGGCATGCCCGGCCCTCGCGTGAAAGGCAGGCGGTCGTCTGCCTAAAAGTCGCGGGCCGCACATGTGCGGCCCCTACATTCTCTGCCCCGGGCAGACTATTGACAACCCCACCATAAAATGCGACAATAAAAACAAAATTACAGCAGGCCCTGCCGGGCTTTTGGTTGAAAATTGCAAAAGCCTGGCACACAACGCTATGGAAAGCCGAGGCAAAAGGCGGTATGGTTAATACAACAGAATCAACACACCGCATACACCGTTACAGGAGGGTACTTATGGCAAAGAACGAATTGGACATTACGACCCTGACCCCGGAGCAGCGCGACGCGCGCCTGGCCCTGGATGTGGAGCGCCTGCTGCGCTTTGGCCGCAAGCACAAGCTCATCAAAGACCTGGACGTTCTGGTAGCACGCAACACCCTGTTGGACCTGCTGGCCCTGGCCGCCCCCAGCGAGGCCAAGCCCCCGAAGGAGGATCCCGCCACCCCCGCCGCCCTGCTGGACGAGATGGTCGAGCTGGCCGCCCAGAAGGAACTGTTCGACGGCGCGGTGAACCAGTACCGCATCAACTTTGAGACACGCCTGATGGGTGCCCTGATGCCCCGCGAGAGCGAAGTCTGCAAAAAGTTCAAGAAGCTCTACCAGAAGCAGGGCGCAAAGGCCGCCACTGACTGGTTCTATCAGCTCTGCGTGGACACTAACTACATCCGCACCGCGCAGATCGCCAAGAACATCCAGTGGAACACCGCCACCCCCTACGGCGAACTGGAAATCACCATCAACCTGACCAAGCCTGAAAAAGACCCCAAGACCATCGCGCTGGAGCGTTTGCAGCCCAAGAGCGGCTACCCGGCCTGTATGCTCTGCAAGGAGAATATCGGCTATGCCGGGCGCATCAACTTCCCCGCGCGGCAGACTCACCGCATTGTGCCCATTACGCTGGCGGGCGAGCAGTTCTACCTGCAATACAGCCCCTATGCCTACTTCCACGAGCATTGCATCATGCTCCACGAGCAGCACAAGCCCATGGAGATGAATAAACAGACGCTGGCCGAAATTTTTGACTTTGTGGCGCAGTTCCCCCACTATACCTGCGGCTCCAACGCCGACCTGCCGATCGTCGGCGGCAGCATTCTGAGCCACAGCCACTTCCAGGGCGGGCGGTATGTCTTCCCGATGCAGAAGGCCGATATTGCCGTACCTATGGCAGATATCCGCTATCCCGGCGTCAAGGCCGGCATTTTGAACTGGCCTGTCTCCGCCGTGCGCCTGGTGGGCCGCAGCAGCCAGCAGATGCAGATCGTGGCAAACAACATCCTGACCGCCTGGCGCACCTACACCGACGAGAGCGTCGGTATTCTGGCAGAAACAGACGGCACGCCCCACAACACCGTGACGCCGATCCTGCACTACGACGAGACGGATGGGTTCATCCTGGACCTGGCCCTGCGCAACAACCGCACCAGTGCGGAGTTCCCGGATGGTATCTTCCACCCGCACAAGGAATACCACAATATTAAAAAGGAAAACATCGGCCTGATCGAGGTCATGGGCCTGGCGATTTTGCCCGCCCGCCTGAAGGATCAGGGTGCGCAGATTGCGGAGATTCTGACGGGCCAGCGCCCGAACACGAGCCGTGAGCCGGGCGACACCCTGGCCGTACACGCCGATTGGATCGACGAGCTGATTGCCAAGTACGGCACCCACATGAAGCCCGAAGCCGCCAACAAGGCCGTGAAGGCGGAGATCGGCACGGTGTTCAGCCACGTTTTGGAGAACGCCGGTGTATTCAAGCAGGACGCCCAGGGTCAGGCCGCATTTGTGCGGTTTATGCAGAGCGTAGGGTTTAAGAAAGTGTAAAATCGCATAAGAAACAGGGACATCGACCCGGAAGGGCTGGTGTCCCTGTTTTCGTTGCCTTGTAGGGGCCGGGCATGCCCGGCCCGCGACCTTCCGGCAGGCAGTCGTCTGCCGTACACGCGCGGGCCGCACATGTGCGGCCCCTACAACTCAATGATGTTTACCGTGAAATCCGCCGCACACGACCCGGGAGGGATGAATCCCTCCCCTACGGTTCCTCCCTGTACCCGCACTCCCACAGCACGCCCCAATCGGGTTCTTCATCGATTCCGGCTTCCACGCGGGCCAAATTTGCATTGATAATGCGTTGTTTCATGTTCACGCAGGCCAGAACCGTAAAGCTGACCGCCAGCACCAGAATGGCGATATGCGCCGCCGGGATGGCGCGGAACACCCGCACCAGCGCCAGCACGCACCAGACCGCCAACACGCCGAGGAACCACCCCGCGATGACCCGCCGGGGCGTCAGGCCGTAGAGGACGACATAGACCGCCAGCTTGCCCGCCGCCAGCGCAGCAAACGCCAGCCCGAAGCCGCAGAACACCGCGGCCAGCGCTTTGGGCAGCGGTGCGCGGCCCAGAAAATGCACGCCGGCCAGCACGCCGAAGTTGAGCAGCAGGATTTTTTGCAGCTCCCAGAAGCCGTCCACCGCAAAGGCAGCGGCGTCCGGAGCGCTTAACCCCAGGGGCGCGGCGGCGAACCACTCCCCCGCCTGCACGGCGAAGAACAGCGCGTAAACACCGCAGAGCGCGGCTACCGCTACCGTTGCCGTACTGCGCGGCACAATGCGGGCGTGTTCCAGCGCAGCGGTACATTGGGCCGCCGTCGTGGGCGGTTCGGTGCGGCGCAGTGCGCCGAACACCAGTCCGTACAGCCACGCGCCCACCGGCAGCGACAGTAGAATATACATCAGTGTATCGATATATTTTATATTGTTGAGCAGGCTGTTCCACCAGTCGGCCACACTCTGGCCCAGCGCCGCAAAGTTGGCATCGGCGGCGGCCAGCAAGCCCCACGCCGTACCGCAGAGCGCCAGCGTCAGTGCCGCCGTAGCCAGCACGCGCAGCGCCTTACGGGCTTTGATGCGGCCATGCAGGCCGGTTTTCAGCGCAGAAAACACCGTGCGCACCCGCAGGAAGAAATTGCCGAAGGGCAGCCGGAATACCCCGGCCAGGCCATCCAGCAAAACCAGGCTGCCGCTGTACCCCTGGGCCAGCATTCCGCAGCGGGCCAGCACGTACCAGACGGCGAAAATGTGCCACGCCATCCACTGCCACGTGCCCAGCGGGTCCGGCTGATAGCCGAACAGCGGGTACGTCAGCGACAGCGCCAGCCAGCACCCGGCCCAGATCGGGGTTTCCCGGGCGGCGGTGCGGTGGGCCGCCCGGGCGGCACAGTCCACATACACAATGAACAGCGCCGCAAAAACCGGCATTCCCCAATCCGAATATGACTGCGGAAACATCACTCCGCGCAGATAAAAATACGCCAGCGGGTACATCAAAAGTGCATACAGCATAGCGAAACCACCTTCCCGTAGGGGCCGGATATGTCCGGCCCGGTCGTGTAAAATTACGTGGGCGTTTGCGGGTAAGCCGCGGGCCGGGCATGCCCGGCCCCTACCGATTCTCGTCCGGCACAAACTCCAAAATATCCCCCGGCTGGCAGTCCAGCGCCTTGCAGAGGGCTTCCAAGGTCGAAAACCGCACGGCCTTGGCCTTGTTGTTTTTCAAAATCGACAAATTTGCCGGGGTGATGCCGATTTCCTCAGCCAGCTCGCCCGCACCTTTGTGACGACGGGCCATCATGACATCCAAATTGACCACGATAGGCATAGCACCGCCCCCTTAAATCGTCAGATCCAGCTCGTCCTTCATGCGGACGGCCTGTTCAAAAGCGTTTTTCAGCACCCGGACGATGAGCGCCATAAACGCCGCTGCCACGCCCAAAAACGCAAACGGAAGGTAGATGCCCACCCCCGCAGGCAGGCAGAGCACCGCTGCGCCCACGCAGCACCAGCTGATGCGCCGCAGCGCTGTGACGTTGGCGGGCACAAAAATCTGCCCGGCCTCGATGCGGCGCAGGAATTTGTACAGGCTGAACAGCATCCCGAACGCCAGCACCGCGCACAGGTAGCCCAACACCAGCAACACCGGCCCTGTGCGCGGCGGCAGCGCGTGGGCCGTGACCATCCAGCGGGTCAGCCATGGGCCGGATATTGTCATAATGGCGCTGCCCAAAATGGCCGTCGCCACGACCACCCGGGTCAGCGTGATACTTTTGCGGTCGTTCCAATGGTAGTTCATAGGTAGCTCTCCTGTTGCTGCAAATGGTTGTTATTGTAGGGACGGATGCAGGCATCGCCCCCTGCATGTGGCCTGCCCCCGCTTTCATTGTTTGCAGTATACCACGGCGCATATCGTTTTACAAGCATTTTTTTATTGTTTTTCGATAAATTTGTAAAACCTGCAAGATTCATTTGCGTATTGACACAAAATGTTGTATCATAGCTGTGTATCGAAACAAAAAAGAGGGGTGCACCGCATGAAATTACCCTTTTGCCGGGCCGCGCTGCTGGCTGCGGCGCTGGGCGTCTGCCTGGTGGGCTGCAAGCCCGCTGCCACCGATGAGCCTGCTGCCTCCGCCACAGCCGAAACAGCCGAGGTCGCTGCCACGCTGACGCCCACGGCCGCGACGACCGCACAGCCTGTCGCCGCCGAAATCGGGACCGTGCTGCCCGCCACTGAGGACGCGGGCCGCAGCTACCTGGACGAGACGCTGTTTATCGGCGACTCAAACACCGTGCGCTACACGATGTACGCCGACGAAACCGGCACGGCCTTTGCATCGGTGGACAACAGCATCGGTGTCGTCAGCATGGGCGCTGGTGCTATTACCACGCTGAAATGTGAAAAATTCAAGGGTTCCTCCACAATGTACACCGTGCCGGAGGCCGTGGCGATGCTCAAGCCCCAGCGCATCATCATCTGTTACGGCACCAACAACCTGGGCGGCTCGTCCACCGACGCGACCAGCTACATCAAGACCTATTTGCAGGGCTTGCAGGCCATCCAGACTGCGTGGCCCTACTGCGATATCATCGTCAGTGCCATCCCGCCGCTGGACAAACAGCGCGAGAACACCAACCTGACCATGACCCAGGTGGACGCCTACAATGCCGCACTGGTGACAATGTGCGAGGAAAACGGCTTTAAGTTTTTGAACAGCGCCGAAGTCCTGCGCGACGCCGCCACCGGCTGGGCCAAGACGGATTACACGCTGTCCGACGGCGTGCACCTGTCAAAAACCGCCGTTACAGCGTACTTTGACTATGTGCGCACCCACGCCTATATCACCGAGGACCGCCGCCCGCAGCCGTTGGGGTCCATCCCCCAGCCCGACGGCGTCCCTGCGAACCTTATCACCAGCGACCCGATAGCCGTGCGCGGCGCGAAGGTCCCGCTGGAATTTGTCGCTACAAACGGCGGCAAGGTCAGCGGCTCCACCAGCCAGCTGGTCAAGAAAGGCGGCACCGCCAGCGCCGTGACCGCCGTGGCTGACGAGGGCTTTGTCTTTGCGGGCTGGACGGCCAGCTCCGGCGGCAGTTACAGCAGCGCGACCATCAGCTTTACAATGCCCCAGAACGCCGACGCGGGCGGCGTGGTGCTGACGGCGCACTTCAAGGCCGACGCCCACGAGCACGAGTATGTTGAGGTCGAGGGCACCAAGACTGCCGCCACCTGCCTGAAGGCCGGGTCCGCCAAGTACAAGTGCAAAATCTGCGGCGAAGTCGTCGAGAAGGACATTAAGCCGCTGGGCCACGACTGGGATGACGGGGTGCAGAAGGGCGCGGAAATCATCTACACCTGCAAGCGCGAGGGCTGCGGCGAGACGAAGGTCGAGGCCGCCAAGGCCACGCCGTCTCCCTCCCCCTCCCCTACGCCGGTCGTGACGACGGCACCAACGGCAGTGCCCACCCAGGCACCGACGCCGGTGCCGACGGCAGTACCCACCGCTGCGCCGACCGCCGTGCCCGCCACACCCGAGCCAACGGCAGTGCCGACACCGACACCGGAACCGCACACCCATGATTTCCAGCTGATCAGTGACACCACCACCTGCACGGCAGCCGGCACAAAAACCTACCAATGCAGCTGCGGCGAGACAAAAACGGAGGAATCTGCCGCACTGGGGCACAGCGGCGTTGAGCAGCCCGACGGCAGCGTTGTGTGCTCCCGCTGTAACGAGGTTTTGCGGGCCGCACCTGCGCCAGAACCAGTTACGCCGAGTGAACCAACAACGGAAAGTGACACCCCCACCGAGTAACCACCATGTAGGGGCCGCACATATGCGGCCCGCAGCTTTCCGGTAAACGACCGTTTGCCTTCCACGTGCGGACCGGGCATGCCCGGCCCCTACAAGTCCGAATGAAAGAGGAATCCATGTCTGAAACTACCACCCCGCAGCGCCCGAAAAACGGGGCGCTGATACGCCGTTTTCTTCCGTATATGGTCAAATACCGCGGCGTGCTGGCGTTTGATCTGTTCTGCGCCGCGCTGACAACGCTCTGCGATATTGCGCTGCCCACCATCATGCGCAACCTGACAAATACCGTCAGCGCTGCGGCCCTTACCGTGGACGCCGTGCTGAAAATGGCGGCGCTCTACTTCGTATTGCGTGTCATCGACGGCGCGGCCAGCTACTTTATGTCCGGCATCGGCCACATCATGGGCGTACATATCGAGACGGATATGCGCCGCGACGCCTTTGACCACCTGCTGCGGCTGGACCACACTTACTACAATAACACGAAGGTCGGCCAGATTATGGGCCGCATCACCAACGATCTGTTTGACGTGACCGAGTTTGCCCACCACTGCCCCGAGGAATTTTTCATTGCGGGCATAAAGATCGTGGCATCGTTCGTTATCCTCTGCCAGGCCAGTGTGCCGCTGACGCTGGTGGTGTTTGCCTGTGTGCCGCTGATGGGCGTTGTGTCGGTCAAACTCAACCACAAACTGCGGGAGCGGTTCCGCCAGCAGCGATTCCAGATTGGTGAACTGAACGCCACGATTGAGGACAGCCTGCTGGGCCAGCGAGTCGTCAAGGCGTTTGCGGCGGAAGATTTGGAGCGTGAAAAGTTTGAGCAGGGCAACCGTGATTTTGAGAACATCAAGACGCTGGGCTACTATGCCATGGCCGCGTTCAACACATCCACCCGCCTTTTTGACGGCCTGATGTACTTTGTGGTCATCCTGGCGGGCGGTCTGTCCCTTGTGTATGGGGCCATCAGCGCGGGCGATCTGGTTGCCTACGTGCTGTACGTGTCCACGCTGATCGCCACGATCCGCCGCATCGTCGAATTTGCCGAGCAGTTCCAGCGCGGCATGACCGGCATCGAGCGCTTTGCGGAAATCATGGACACCCCCATCGCGATTGCCGACGCCCCCAACGCGAAGGACTTGGAAGTCAAAGAGGGCGGCATCGACTTTGACGATGTGAGCTTTGAGTACCCCGACGACCACAATAAAGTGCTGCGCCACGTAGATCTGCACATCCTCCCGGGCGAGAATGTCGCGCTGGTCGGGCCGTCCGGCGGCGGCAAAACGACGCTGTGCAACCTGATTCCCCGCTTCTACGACGTGACTGGCGGCACCATCCGCATTGACGGCCAGGATGTGCGCAGCGTAACGCTGCACAGCCTGCGCAGTGCCATCGGCGTGGTGCAGCAGGACGTGTATCTTTTCAGCGGCACAGTGGCGGAGAATATCGCCTACGGCCGTCCGGGCGCGACCCGCGCCGAAATTGAGGAAGCTGCCCGCCTGGCTGGGGCTGACGCCTTTGTCCGCGCCTTGAAGGACGGCTATGACACCTATGTCGGTGAGCGCGGTGTCAAGCTCTCCGGCGGGCAGAAGCAGCGCCTCGCCATTGCCCGCGTATTTTTGAAGAACCCGCGCATTCTGCTGTTAGACGAGGCCACGAGTGCCCTGGACAACGAGAGCGAGATTTTGGTCGGCCAGAGCCTGGACAAACTGGCGAAGGGCCGCACAACGCTGACGATTGCCCACCGCCTGACGACCATCAAGAACGCCGACCGCATCCTCGTTTTGGGCAAGGACGGCATTGAGGAAGAAGGCAGCCATGAAGAGCTGCTGGCGAAGCAGGGCGTATATTATAGGTTGTGGAATGGACTGGTGAGCGGGGAAACCTTGTAAAACGGCTTCTCCCTTGGGGGAGAAGCTGCTCGCGAAGCGGGCTGATGAGGGGAGATTTACCCCCGCCGCCCCTTACCGGGCAATCATGGCAAGTCCGCCTCTCATCCGGCCTTCGGCCGCCTTCCCCCATCGGGGGAAGGCTTTTTTATTTGCTCCATCATCCTCTTCATATTCAAGCAGAACGTCATCAAATTCGACACCACCATCACCCCCAGGAACCCCATCATGCCATATTTCGGCACAACAAACCAGATGGCTGTGATGCGCAATATCGAGTCCAGCAGCGAATAGCGGAACGTCGCCAGCTGCTCCCCCAGGCCCTTCAGCACGCCGTCCACCATGCTTTCCAGGTACATGAACGGCGCGACAAAGCCTAAAATCTGCACATACCGTCCGACCTCGGCGTCGTGGTAGACGAACTGCGCCAGCGGCGCACCGAACACCACAAATCCGGCCCCTGCCGCCAGCGAGAATGCGCCGGTCAGACGCAGCATCGTGAAAATCAAGCGGCGCATGGCGGCGGTGTCTCCCTTGGTGTGGGCGCGGGTGATTTCCGGCATCAGCAGGCCGGACAGCGCCCCCAGCACCGAAAACGGAAAGAACAGCAGCGGCAGCGCCATCCCTTTCAGGCTGCCGTACTGGGCCACAGCCTCGGTGCGGCTGCCGGTGCAGAGCGCCAGCGTGTAGGGAATCAGACTGCTCTCGGCCGCCTGCAGGGCGCTGGCCAACAGGCGGCTGCCCTCGACCGGCCAAAGAATATCGTAGAGTTCCTTGCGGGTGTAGGGGTGCAGCGGGGCGCCTGGACGGGGCACAAATTCCGGCGTGCGGGCGGCAAACGCCAGCATGACGCCGCAGGAGACGCCCTCGCTGACCGTGTTGCCCAGCAGCACGGCGGCGCAGCCGTACCCCGCGCCCCACTGGGCCAGCGCCCGCAGCCCCGCCACGGCAACAGCCATCCGCACCAGCTGCTCGATGAGTTGCGCTGTGATATTGGGCTGCACCCGCCGCGCAGCCAAAAAGCACCCCCGCACCGCTCCGGACACCGCCATAAACGGCAGGCTGGGGGCCAAAATCAGCAGCGCGGTCTCGGCGCGGATATCGTGCAGCAGGTACCGTGCGCACGGCCCGGCCAGCACGGCCTGCGCCACCATGGCTGTTGTGCCGAAGCCCAGTGCCGTGAAGCACAACCCACGCAGCGTCTCAGCCATGCCGCTGCCCCGGGCCAGGCTTTGGGCCGCCAGCCGCGCCGACGCCACGTTGATGCCCGCCGTGGCGAAGGACACAAACACCATGTACAGCGCCAGAATCAGCTGGTACAGGCCCATGCCCTCGCCGCCCAGGTAGGCTGCCAGCACAACCCGGAACCCCATGCCCAGCGCCCGCAGCACCAGCCCCGACCCGGTGAGCAGCGCCGCGTTTTGCAGATAGGTCTTGCGTTTGCTCATACGCCGCCCCCTTCCCCTGCTGATGGGTATGCGGGGAAATCGGTCGGTATGACTTGCAGATTATCTGTTTGCTGTGCTAAGATATACGTAGGGCGGGGTGAGGTCAGGCCGCCCTGCAACCTCAAGGCATCACCGCACAATTCCCGCCTAACGGCTCAAGCACCGCTCCGGCGGCTGCGGCACGGCATCTGCGTTGCCAAAATGCTCGATAAGACATCCAGTATTATCTGCGCTTTTGGCTTAGCAGCTGCCGCACCTCGCTCGCCGTATCGGCACTTAGAATTATGCGGTATTGCCTCAAATAAAATGGGAGATTTTTACCATGAATCAAGCCACTACCATTGCCGCATACTTGCGGGAAAAATTACCGTTCGCCCCGGATATTGCCCTTGTGCTGGGGTCGGGCCTGGGCGGGCTGGCAGAACAAATTGAAAATGCCGTCATCATCCCCTACCGCAGCGTGCCGGGGTTCCCTGTGTCCACCGCGCCGGGGCACGCCGGGCAGTTTGTGGCCGGGCAGCTGGCGGGCAAAAACGTCCTGTGTATGCAGGGGCGGTTCCACTATTATGAGGGCCACGACATGGCCGCCATTGCCCTGCCTGTACGGGTGTTCAAGGCACTGGGCTGCCGTGCGCTGGTGCTGACCAACGCGGCGGGCGGCGTGAACTGGGATTTCAATGTCGGCGACATCATGCTCATCACCGACCACATCAACTTTATGGGCGCGAACCCCCTGCGCGGCACAAACGATGACAGCATCGGTCCGCGCTTTTGCGATATGACCCACACCTACACGCCGGAATTGCAGGAAAAAGCGCTTGCCGTTGCCAAAAAACAAAACATCCTGCTGCAAAAGGGCGTCTACCTCGGCTACATGGGGCCGAGCTTTGAGACCCCCGCCGAGATACGCGCGTTTCGCGTTTTGGGTGCGGACGCCGTGGGCATGAGCACCGTGCCCGAGGCTATCGCCGCCAGCCACTGCGGTCTGCCGGTGGTGGCACTGAGCCTGATTACCAACATGGCCGCCGGGATGGCGGGCAAGCGGCTGGACGGGGCCGAAGTCATCGAGATTGCCGACCGGCGCGGTCCGGTGTTCCAGAAGTTGGTCAAGGGAATCGTGGAAGTGTTATAAAATCATGCCAGGTCGTTTTTAAATTTGTGAGTGTTCTTGCATTCCGGCGCGATTTTTGGTAAACTGGAGAAAGAGCAATTTTTAAAGGAGCAAACATACCATGAGCGAATGTACCCACGATTGCAGCAGCTGCAGTGCCAGCTGTGACCACCGCGCACCGCAGCATGAGCCGCCGCACGAGCGCAGCCGTATCCAAAAAGTGATCGGCGTCGTTTCCGGCAAGGGCGGCGTCGGCAAAAGCATGACCAGCGCGATGCTGGCCGTCTCGATGCGCCGCCTCGGCTTCAAGGCCGGTGTGCTGGACGCTGACATCACCGGTCCTTCCATCCCCCGCCTGTTCGGCGTCAAGGGTCCCGCCACCGGCGACGGCACCAGCATCAATCCGGTTTGCAGCCGCACCGGCGTGGAAATTATGAGCATCAACCTTCTGCTTGATGACCCAGAGGCCCCCGTTGTCTGGCGCGGCCCCGTCATTGCGGGCGCTGTCAAGCAGTTCTGGCAGGAGGTTGTGTGGGACGTTGACTTTCTCTTCGTCGATATGCCCCCGGGAACCGGCGATGTGCCGCTGACCGTCTTCCAGACGCTGCCGGTGGACGGCATCGTCATCGTGTCCAGCCCGCAGGAACTGGTCGGCATGATCGTCGGCAAAGCCGTCCAGATGGCCCAGATGATGCACGTGCCCATCCTCGGCTTGGTCGAGAACATGAGCTACGCCGTCTGCCCCGACTGCGGCAAGCATATCAACGTGTTTGGCGACAGCCATGTGGACGAGATTGCCGACAAGTACAAGCTGCCGGTGCTGGCGAAAATGCCCATCGATCCCGAGCTTGCCAAGGAGGCCGACGCGGGCATGATCGAGGTCTTTGCGGGTGATTACCTCGACAATGCAGCCCGGACCGTGGCAAAGCTGCTGAAGAAGTAAAACGCTGCGGCGTTAAATTTTGAGGAGGCACCTGCTTATGAAAAAGTTCTTTGAAGAGTTCAAGGCCTTCGCCCTGAAGGGCAACATGATGGATATGGCCATCGGTGTTATCATCGGCGGTGCGTTCTCCACGCTGGTCACTTCCCTGACCGACTACCTCATCAGCCCCATCCTGGGCATTCTGGGCAAGGTGAACTTTGACGCCATGATGTGGGACGTTTTCGGCGATGGCAAGCTGGTTTTTAAGTATGGTGCCTTTATCACGGCTGTCATCAACTTCCTGATCATGGCTTTTGTGCTGTTCTGCATCGTCAAAGCTATGAACAAACTGATGGAGATGGGCAAGCACGAGGAAGCCGCCCCCGCTGAGCCGGAGGCCCCCGCCGCCCCCACGCAGGAAGAGCTGCTGGCCGACATCCTTGCTGAGCTGAAAAAGCAGAACGAGGAAAAAACGGCGTAATTTTCGCTTTATTACCAACAACAGCGCAGAGCCAGTGCAGCCCTGCGCTGTTGTGTTTTTTAGAGAATGGTGAACCAGCTGCCGGAGTAGAGACTTCCTTGTCAAAGGGAGGCTTTCTTATCGCTCGCTGCTTAATTTTATTAAGTTTAAACTTCGATAATGAAATTTTCAAACGTTTTGCGCTTAATTTCCGTAAAATCTTCTGCTTTAGGATTGTAAAGCGCCTGGTTCTATGGTATGATGCAGACAAGAACAAAGACGTTCCCACAAGGGGCTTATGCGCCCCTTCGGGGACGTCTTTTTTGTTACCCCAAAGGCCGCAGCGTTATGTGCGTAGCTGCGTTGCTTTTGCATTGGGAAAGGAGCAGACAAGGCATGGAAAACTTTACCGAGCGCAGCACCCCCGCCGGGCTGTACAGCCCACAGTTTGAGCATGACAACTGCGGCATTGGTGCCGTGGTGGATATCAAGGGGCGCAAGAGCCACAAAACCATTGATGATGCACTGCAAATCGTGGAGCATCTCGAACACCGCGCAGGCAAGGATGCCGAGGGCAAGACCGGCGACGGCGTCGGTATCTTAACGCAGATCAGCGACAAATTTTTCCAGAAAGCGGCGGCCGAGCTGGGCCTGGAAATCGGCAAAGAGCGTGAATACGGCATTGGTATGTTCTTTTTCCCACAGGATGAACTCAAGCGCAACCAAGCCAAAAAGTTGTTTGAGATCGTCTGCAAAAAAGAGGGGCTTCCCTTCTTAGGCTGGCGCGAAGTCCCCACCTGCCCCGAGGTGCTGGGCCACAAGGCCATTGCCTGTATGCCTAGCATCTGGCAGGGCTTTGTGGGCAAGCCGCAGCGCGTAGAGGCGGGCATTGCCTTTGACCGCCGCCTGTATGTCGCCCGCCGCGTGTTTGAGCAGTCCAGCCCCGACACCTACGTTTGCAGCCTGTCCAGCCGGACCATCGTATATAAAGGTATGTTCCTCGTCAAGGAGCTGCGCCTGTTCTATCCCGACTTGCAGGATACAGACTACGAGTCCGCCATCGGCATGGTACACAGCCGCTTCTCCACCAACACCGCCCCCAGTTGGAACCGCGCCCACCCCAACCGCTTTATCCTGCACAACGGCGAGATCAACACCATCCGCGGCAACGTGGACACGATGCTGGCCCGCGAGGAGACCATCGGCTCCAACTACTTAAAGGACGATATGACGAAGGTTCTGCCCATCGTCAACCAGGGAGGCTCTGACTCTGCCCAGCTGGACAACACCCTGGAATTTATGGTCATGAACGGCATGGATCTGCCGCTGGCCGTCATGGTGACCATCCCCGAGCCTTGGGACAACAACAAATCCATGGACCCGAAGAAGCGTGATTTCTACCAGTATTACGCCACGATGCTGGAGCCGTGGGACGGCCCCGCCAGCATCCTGTTCAGCGACGGCGACGTCATGGGCGCGGTGCTGGACCGTAACGGCCTGCGTCCCAGCCGGTACTACATCACGAAGGACGGCCGCCTGATTTTGTCCAGCGAGGTCGGCGTGCTGGATATCCCTGCTGACGAGGTCGTGCGCAAGGATCGTCTGCGCCCCGGCAAAATGCTGTTGGTGGACACCGTCAAGGGCGAGCTGGTGGACGACGAAAAGCTGAAGGCCGACTACGCCAGCCGCCAACCCTACGGCGAGTGGCTGGACCGCAACCTGGTTCCGCTGTCCAGCCTGAAGGTGCCCAACAAGAAGGTGCCCAGCTACACGAAAGACCAGCTCGTCCAGCTGCAAAAGGCCTTCGGCTACCGGTATGAGGACGTATCTACGATCATTCTGCCGATGGCGAAGAACGGCGGCGAGCCTGCCGGGGCCATGGGCAGCGATACCCCGCTGGCCGTTTTGAGCCACACCCGCCCGAGTTTGAGCGAGTACTTCAAGCAGATGTTCGCCCAGGTCACGAACCCGCCCATCGATGCCCTGCGCGAGAAGATCGTCACTTCCACCACCGTATATGTCGGTGCCCAGGGCAATTTGCTGGAAGAGGATGCCGACAACTGCAAGGTGCTGAAAATCGAGAACCCGATTCTGACCGAGACTGATCTGCTCAAAATCAAGGCGATGGATGTGCCCGGCTTCAAGGTCGTGACACTGTCTATCTGCTATTACAAGAACACTGACCTGGAAAAGGCCATTGACCGCCTGTTTGTCGATGTGGACCGCGCCTACCGCGACGGCGCCAACATCCTGATTTTGTCCGACCGCGACATTGACGAGTACCACGTCGCCATCCCCAGCCTTTTGGCTGTGGGCGCAGTCAGCAAGTACCTGGTCCGCACCCGCAAGCGCACGGCTATGGCGCTGATTCTGGAAAGCGGCGAGCCGCGCCTGGTGCATGACTTCGCAACGCTCTTGGGCTACGGCGCAGCGGCCATCAACCCGTACCTGGCGCAGGAGACCATCGGCGGGCTGATTTCCGACGGCCTGCTCGACAAAGATTACTATGCCGCCGTCGAGGATTACAACAAGGCCGTCCTCGCGGGCATTGTCAAAATCGCGTCCAAGATGGGCATTTCCACCATCCAGTCCTACGCGGGCAGCCAGATCTTTGAGGCACTCGGCATCTCGAAAGAGGTCGTAGACAAGTACTTCACGAACACCGTCTCTCGCGTGGGCGGCATCACGATTCAGGACATCCAGAACGATCTGGAGGCCCGCCATCAGGAGGCCTTTGACCCGCTGGGGCTGGACATCAACCGCGAGCTGCCGAGTCTGGGTGCTCACAAGTACCGCGGCGGCCCCGCTGCCGAGCAGCACCTGTACAATCCGCAGACCATCCACCTGCTGCAGCAGGCCTGCTGGACCGGCAGCTACGACATCTTCAAGCAGTACACGGCGGCCGCCGCCAATGAGGGCGGCGATGCGATGCATCTGCGCAGCCTGCTCGACTTCAACTACCCTGAGGCGGGTATCCCGCTCGACGAGGTCGAGAGCGTGGACTCCATCGTGAAGCGGTTCAAGACCGCCGCCATGAGCTACGGCGCGCTGTCCGAGGAAGCCCACGAGTGTATGGCCATCGCCATGAACCGGCTTGGCGGCAAGTCCAACACCGGCGAGGGCGGCGAGGCCGAGGACCGCTTCGGCACAGAGCGCAACTCCGCCATCAAGCAGGTGGCGTCCGCCCGCTTCGGCGTCACCAGCAAGTATCTGGTATCCGCCAGCGAAATTCAGATCAAGATGGCGCAGGGCGCCAAGCCCGGCGAGGGCGGCCAGCTGCCCGGCGGCAAGGTCTACCCGTGGGTCGCCAAGACCCGCAACTCCACGACCGGCGTGGGGCTCATCTCTCCCCCGCCGCACCATGACATCTACTCGATCGAGGATCTGGCACAGCTTATCTACGATTTAAAGTGTGCCAACCGCAAGGCGGCCATCAATGTCAAGCTGGTCAGCGAGGCCGGTGTCGGCACGATTGCAGCCGGCGTGGCCAAGGCGGGTGCCGAGGTCATCCTGATTTCCGGCTTTGACGGCGGCACCGGCGCGGCGCCCCGCAACTCCATTCACAACGCAGGCTTGCCTTGGGAGCTGGGCATTGCCGAGGCACACCAGTGCCTCATCATGAACGGCCTGCGCAGCCGCGTCCGCATCGAGGCCGACAGCAAGCTGATGAGCGGCCGCGATGTTGCCATCGCCGCTCTGCTGGGTGCCGAGGAATTTGGTTTCGGCACCGGGCCGCTGGTGGCCATGGGCTGCGTCATGATGCGCGTCTGCAATCTGGACACCTGCCCCATGGGCATCTGCACCCAGAACCCCGAGCTGCGCAAGCGCTTCAAGGGCAAGCCCGAGTACATCATGAACTTCATGCGCTTCATGGCCGAGGATCTGCGTGAGTATATGGCAAAGCTCGGCGTGCGCACCGTTGATGAACTCGTCGGCCGCACCGACCTGTTGAAGGTCAAGGCCGTGCCCGCAGGTTCCCGCGCCAGCGAGATGGATCTTTCGGCCCTCTTGCAGAACCCCTTGGTCGAGAACTCCAACGTACATTTCAACGCGAAGGATGTCTACAACTTCCAACTGGAAAAGACGCCCGACATGAAGGTGCTGATGAAGAAGTTCAAGAAGAATTTCGATTCCGCCGAGCCGAAGCCCAGCACCGTTACGCTGGATGTCGGCAACACCGACCGCGCCTTCGGCACGATCTTCGGCAGTGAAATCACCGCCAAGTTCGGCAACACCTTACCGGAAGATACCTTCCATGTCGTCTGCCACGGCTACGGCGGCCAGAGCTTTGGCGCGTTCATCCCCCAGGGCCTGACGCTGGAACTGGTCGGCGACGCCAACGACTACCTTGGCAAGGGCCTGTCCGGCGGCAAGCTCGTCGTCTATCCGCCGAAGGATGCCGCCTTTGACCGCAGCGAAAACATTGTCATCGGCAACGTGGCGCTCTACGGCGCAACCGGCGGCAAGGCGTTCATCAACGGTGTTGCGGGCGAGCGCTTCTGCGTGCGCAATTCCGGCGGCGTGGCCGTCGTTGAGGGCGTGGGCGACCACGGCTGCGAGTACATGACCGGCGGCACGGTAGTCGTGCTTGGCAAGACCGGCAAAAACTTTGCAGCCGGCATGAGCGGCGGCATTGCCTATGTCCTCGATGAGGACTGGGACTTCTACCAGCGCGTCAACAAAGACATGGTAAGCCTGGAGCCCGTGGAGCATAAGTACGATGTATCGCTGTTAAAAGACCTGATCCGTGAGCACGTCGAACTGACCGGGTCGCCGCGCGGCAAGGAAATCCTCGACAACTTCGGCGAGTATCTGCCAAAGTTCAAGAAGGTCCTGCCCCACGACTACGACAAGATGCTGCGCCTGATTGCCCAGATGGAAGAGAAGGGCGAGGACAGCGAGCAGGCCCAAATCGAGGCGTTCTACGCCATGAAAAGCGCAAAGTAAGGGAGGCAGAGTATCATGGGCAAACCGACAGGATTTATCGAGATCGCGCGGCAGACCAGTTTAGAGCTGCCGCCCGAGGAGCGCATCCAGAATTTTAACGAGTTTCACGTCCCGCTGCATACCGACGAGCAGCAGGCCCAGGGCGCACGTTGCATGGACTGCGGCGTCCCCTTCTGCCAAAGCGGTGTCCAGCTGGGCGGTATGTTCAGCGGCTGCCCGTTGAATAACCTGATCCCTGAGTGGAACGACCTGGTCTACCAGGGCAAGTGGGATCTGGCCGTACACCGCCTGATTGCCACGAACCGCTACCCAGAGTTCACCAGCCGGGTCTGCCCCGCCCTGTGCGAAGCCGCCTGCACCTGCGGCAATGTCACCGGCGACCCGGTCACGGTCAAGGAGAACGAGCGTGCCATCGTGGAATACGGCTACGAGAGCGGCGCGATCCATGCTGTGCCGCCCCCGGCCCGCACCGGCAAGACCGTGGCGGTCATTGGCGCAGGGCCTGCGGGCCTGTCCGTGGCGGATCTTTTGAACAAGCGCGGCCACCGCGTGACCATTTACGAGCGCGAGGACCGCGCGGGCGGCCTGCTGATGTACGGCATCCCAAACATGAAGCTGGAAAAGTGGGTCATTGACCGCCGCGTGAAGATTTTGCAGGACGAGGGCATAGAGTTTATCTTTAATGCCGATGTCGGCAGCACCGTCAGCGCCGACGAACTGAAAGCCCGCTATGACGCCGTAGTGCTCTGCTGCGGGGCAAAGAAAGCCCGCGACATCACCGCGCCGGGCCGCGACGCCCAGGGCATCTACTTTGCCGTGGATTACCTGACCAGCGTGACCCGCAGTTTGCTGGATTCGAACTTTGCCGACGGCAAGGCTGTGAATGCCGCAGGCAAGAAGGTACTGGTCATTGGCGGCGGCGACACCGGCAACGACTGTGTGGGCACGGCCATTCGCCAGGGCTGCGAGAGCGTCATGCAGTTAGAAATGATGCCCTGCCCGCCCGCCGCCCGCGCCCCCGGCAACGATTGGCCGGAGTGGCCCCGCGTGCTGAAAACCGACTACGGCCAGCAGGAGGCCATCGCCAGGTTTGGCAGTGATCCCCGCGTCTACCAGACAACGGTCAAAGAGTTCTACAAGAACGAGGCCGGCCAGGTCTGCGGTGCGCTGATCGCCAAGCTGAAAAGTGAGGTCGTCGACGGCCGACGCCAGATGGTGCCCACCGGCGAGGAGTTCACCGTGGACTGCGATCTGGTCTTGATTGCCGCAGGCTTTACCGGGTGTGAAGCGTATGTGGCGGATGCGTTCGGCGTTGAGCTGACGAAGCGCGGCACCGTGGCCGATGTGAAATACGCCACCACCGACCCGAAGGTGTTTGCCTGCGGCGATATGCGCCGCGGTCAGAGCCTGGTCGTGTGGGCGCTGCGCGAGGGCCGCGACACCGCCGCCGTGGTGGATGAAAAATTGATGGGGTATACGAACCTGTGACCTACTTTCTTTGAAAAGAAAGTAGGCAAAGAAACCTAAAACCTTAACCCATACATGGGCCGCCCCGTAGGGGCCGGGCATGCCCGGCCCTCCTGCCTTCCCGCAAACGCATATCTCCCATAACGCCGCGGGCCGCACATGTGCGGCCCCTGCAAAGCAGCCTCCGCAACGTATCGGCCTTTCGATACGCTGCGGGGGCTTTTTTCTTGCAATTTCCTGCCCTATCCCCTATACTATAACCACCTCCTGCCACGATTTTTAACATTTTCTCCGCCATCCTGTAAAACCATGTTGGTGTTCATTTTCTTCTGCTTTTGCTATACTTGTTAAAAATCATAGCAAAGGTGTGACAAATATGAGAAAGCACTATCTCGACAACATCCGCTGGGCAACTGTGCTGCTGGTGGTTTTGTACCACGCCATTTTTATGTACAACCATGTCGTGACGGCGGGTGTCGTGGGGCCGGTGACGGACTGCCGCTGGCAGGACGCGCTGCAATATCTGCTGTACCCATGGTTCATGGTCGTGCTGTTTCTGGTCAGCGGTGCGTCGGCGCGGTACGCGCTGGACAGCCGCAGCGGCAAGGCGTTTTTTGCAGAGCGCACGCGGAAATTGCTGGTTCCTTCCACGCTGGGACTGCTGGTGCTGGGCTGGGCGCAGGGGTATTTCAACATGGCGTTCAGCCATGTGTTTGAAAATATCCTCTCCGGGGTGCCCGCACCGGTGCTCTATTTGATTATGACGGTATCGGGTATTGGCGTTCTCTGGACCTGCCATGTGCTGTGGGTCTGTGCCCTGGTACTGCTGGCCGTGCGCCGCATCGAGTGCGGGCGGCTGCTGGCAAAATGCGCGTCGCTCCCCTGCTGGGCTGTCGCAGCGCTGGGTGTGGCCGCCTGGGTGTCGGCCCAGGTGCTGAACCCGCCCATCATCCAGGTGTATCGGTTCGGCATCTACATTTTCAGCTATCTGGCTGGGTACTACGTCTTTTCGCAGCCGCAGGTCATGGACGCGCTGGCCCGCCGGGCACCGATTTTGTGCGCCGTGGCCGCCGCGCTGGGGCCGGTTTACCTCTGGCACAGTTGGGGCAAGAACTACGCCGTGGCTCCCAACGTGAACAGCCCCCTGGCCATCGCCTACGGCTGGGCGGCCTGCCTGGCTGTCTTTGGCGGCATGAAGCGCTGGGGCGACCGCACCGGGCCTGTGGCCGCGTTCCTGGCGCGGCACAGTTTTGGGCTGTACGTCTGCCACTATCTGGCGCTGTCGGCGGCGGCCTATGGGCTGGTGTGCTGCCTGCGCTGGCGCGGCGCGGTGGTATACCTGCTGTCCGCCGTAGCTGCCTACGGCGGCGGGCTGGCGCTGTATGCCGTGCTGCGCCATGTGCCGGTGGTGCGGTACTGTGTTTTCGGCATTAAAAAGGAGAAGCCCCATGTTTTGTGATAACCTTGTCTCCCTGCGAAAATTGCACGATCTATCGCAGGAAGAACTAGCTGACCGGCTGCAGGTCAGCCGCCAGACGCTCTCGAAATACGAGACCGGGGAAAGCCTGCCCGACATTGAGCGCTGCAAGCAGCTGGCGGAAATTTTCGGCGTCTCGCTGGACGATCTCGTCAACTATGACACAACCGCTACCGGGCTGAACGTACCGCCCAAGGGCAGGCACGCCTTTGGGCTGGTCACGGTCGGCGATAAAGAGCAGATCGTAATACCGGCGAAGGCACGCAAGATTTTCAACATCCAGCCCGGCGATAAGCTCATTGTCCTGGGCGACGAATCCCAGGGCCTGGCCCTGTTGAGCGAGAGAGACTTTTGGGCGATGGTACAGCAAATGCGAAAGGATTGACCCATGAAAATGTACGAAGTCACCACCCAATCAAGGAATACGTCCCCCAGGCCTTGCAGGGCGCCGCTCCTTTGATCGTGGCTGAGGACGCCCCCTACAACCTAGGGCAACACCGCACAATTCCCACCTTACGGCTTAAGCACCGCTCCGGCGGCTGCGGCACGGCATCTGCGTTGCCAAAATGCTCGATAATGTCGGGTTGCGGTACCCGCATCGTGCTTCGGGGGCAAA
>NZ_DBMDDV010000018.1:0-59652 GCF_057431175.1 Gemmiger sp.
AAATGCTCGATAATACACAAAGTATTATCTGCGCTTTTGGCTTAGCAGCTGCCGCACCTCGCTCGCCGTATCGGCACTTAGAATTATGCGGTATTGCCCTAACTTATTACATCAATCAAGCAAAGCGGGTATCCAAACGGATGCCCGCTTTGTTCATTATACCGTAGGGGCGGGCTTCAAGTCCGCCCATGGGGACATTTGCCACACCTTTTCCCTGCTCTTTCCAGACCGGGTATTCTATGCCCGTGGCGTGGCGGTGTCAGGCATCGGCTTCCGGGCATTCCTCTGGTGCCTTTTTCATATCCGGTGCGGTCTCGCCGCCGGGTAGCTTCTGGCCGAAGGACGGCACAAAGAAATATTTGCGGATGATGAAAATCAGCGCGATGGCACCGACGCTGACGAGGTTCTGCACGGCGTCCTCGTGGCCGACAATCATATGGCGGGCGATGGCGTAAAGCAGCACTTCCAGCACGCTGCCGGGGCTGTGCTTTGCCAGCATCTTGATGAATTCGATGCCGATAACGATGTCCAGCGCACGTTCCAAGAACGTATGTACCTCTATGCTTTCCGCGTCGGTCAAAAGACCCGGCATCAGCTCCACCAGCGGGACGATGCTGAGCAGCAGGGCCACCAGCACAATGCCGGAGAGCACAACCTCCAAAATACCAGCGGCCTCGGCGATCTGATCGCGGAAAACGCGCTTGAACCATTCCTCCCTGCCGTGCAGGGCGCGGCGTGTCAGGCGTCGTCTGGGTTCACTCATAACTTTCTCCTTTTTGTGCTATTTTTATTATCATAGCATATTTTGCCCCGATATACCAGCATAATTATACAGGCCGTTTTAAAGTATGACAATCACCTTCAAAACTCCATCAAAAGCGACAAAAAGCACCGGTCAAAACCGGACGGCATAGTTTTTTGGCTGAAATGTCCGCCGGACGCTTGCAATTTCTTTTCCCAGAGTTTACACTGGTTTCACAGGGCATCATCTTACTTTTATATTAAAGGGGGATCTTCCGTGGCAAACGCAATGCAGCGTCTTGGTTTTCACGTGGGTGTTCTGTACCGTCATACTCTTTTCACATCAAAACCGCAGCGCAGTGTATCCTAACGGGGCACTGCGCTGTTTTGCTTCGTAAAGGAGGTTTCTAAACGCATGAAAAAAGTAGCGATCATCATGGGTTCCGACAGTGATTGGCCGGTGGTCAAATCCGCCTGCACGGTACTGAAGGATTTCGGCGTGCCTTATGAGGCACACATTCTTTCCGCCCACCGCACGCCGGAGGCTGCCGCCGCGTTTGCCAAGTCTGCCCGCGCCAACGGGTACGGCGTGATTTTGTGCGCTGCCGGTATGGCCGCACACCTGGCCGGTGCCTTTGCCGCCAACACCACCCTGCCGGTCGTCGGCATCCCGATGAAGGGCGGCGCGATGGACGGCCTGGACGCATTGCTTGCCACTGTGCAGATGCCCAGCGGTTTCCCGGTCGCCACCGTGGCGCTGAACGGTGCCAAGAACGCCGCCTACCTGGCCGTGGCGATCCTGGCTGTTGCCGACGACGAGCTGGCGGAAAAGCTCGATAAATTCCGCGCCGACACCGCCGCCGCGATTGCCAAGAAGGACGCCGCCATTGCCGCCGAGGCTGCGGCGCTGTAACACTTGCATACCAACCACAACCATATTATAATAAAGTAAAAGGAGCGTTTCTCATGAATTACGAAGTTAAAGAGCAACTGTACGAAGGCAAGGCCAAGCAGGTTTTCGCTACCAATGACCCCGAAATCGTCATGGTCCACTACAAGGACGACGCCACCGCAGGCGACGGCGAGAAGAAGGGTACCATCCGCGACAAGGGCATCGTCAATAATAAACTGTCCAACGCTCTGATGCAGAAGCTGGAGAAAGAGGGCATCCCCACCCATTACGTTAAGGAAGTCAACGACCGTGATACTTTCGTCAAGAAGGTAGACATCGTCCCGCTGGAAGTCATCATCCGCAATGTCGCCGCCGGTCATTTCAGCCTGCGCATGGGCGTACCCGAGGGCAAGGTGTTCAAGACCCCCATCCTCGAGTACAGCTACAAGAACGACGACCTGCATGACCCGTTCATCAACCACTACTACGCCCTGGCCCTCGACCTGGCTACCCAGGAAGAGCTGGACACCATCGCCAAATACGCCTTCAAGGTCAACGAAGTGCTGAAGAAGATCATGCTGGACGCCAACATCCGTCTGGTCGACTTCAAGCTCGAGTTTGGCCGCCTGTCCGACGGCACCATCATCCTGGCTGACGAAATCAGCCCTGACACCTGCCGTTTCTGGGATGCCACCACCGGCGCACACCTGGATAAGGATCTGTTCCGCCGCAACATGGGCGGCGAGGCCGATGCCTACCAGGAAGTCATGAAGCGGCTGCTGGGCTGATTTTCCGACAATTCGGGTGACGCGTAGGGCGGTATCTGCCGCGGGGCGTCGGGGACGCCGCCCTCTACAACATACAAACGGAGCAAAACATGAGCGAATTTTCCCAATACACTGAAGCCCTGCACGAGGAGTGCGGCGTGTTCGGTATGTATGACAAAACCGGCGAGACTGATATGGTCAGCGCCGTGTACAGTGCGCTGTACGCCTTGCAGCACCGCGGCCAGGAGAGCTGCGGCATTGCCCTGAACGTAGACGGCGTTTTGTCCGGCCACCGCGATCTGGGCCTTGTCAGCGAGGTTTTCACCAAGCGCGTGCTGGAAGAACTCCCCCGTGGTGCCAAGATGGCTACCGGCCATGTGCGCTATGCCACTGCCGGTCAGCGCAGCCGTTCCAACGCGCAGCCGATGGTCCTGCATCACTGCAAGGGTGCTATGGCGGTCTGCCACAACGGCAACCTGGTCAATGCGCCCAAACTGCGCCGCAAGCTGGAAATGAGCGGTTCTATCTTTCACGGCACATCGGACACCGAGGTCATTGCCTATCTGCTGACCCAGAACCGGCTGCTGACCCCCAACATTGAGATGGCTGTCAGCCGCACGATGGACGACATTGAGGGCGCGTACTCCCTCGTCATCATGACCCACACCAAGCTGATTGCGGCGCGTGACCCCAACGGTTTCCGCCCGCTCTGCATCGGTGAACTGCCTGACGGCAACGGCTGGGCCTTTGCCAGCGAGAGCTGCGCACTGGACGCTGTGGGCGCGAAGTTCGTCCGCGATGTTCAGCCCGGCGAGATCGTCATTGCCGACCACAACGGCCTGCGTTCCATCGTGGATCATTGCGGCACCGCGCCCCACACGATGTGCGTGTTTGAGTACATCTACTTTGCCCGCCCGGATTCCATCATCGAGGGCACCTGCGTCCACGAGGCCCGCCTGCAGGCTGGCCGTTTCTTGGCACAGGAGCACCCGGTCGAGGCTGATGTTGTCATCGGTGCACCGGACTCCGGCCTGGACGCCGCGCTGGGTTACGCCCAGGAGAGCGGCATCCCCTACGGCGTTGGCTTCATCAAAAACAAATACGTCGGCCGTACCTTCATTCAGGGCAGCCAAGCCCAGCGCGAGAGCAGCGTGCGCATCAAGCTGAATGCCATTTCGTCCACGGTCAAAGGCAAGCGGGTCGTCCTCGTCGATGACTCCATCGTGCGCGGCACCACCAGCGCCCGCACTATCCGCCTGCTGCGCGAAGCCGGGGCCGCCGAGGTACACTACCGCATCAGCGCCCCGCCGTTTGTCCACCCCTGCTACTTCGGCACCGACATTCCCGACGAGAAAGATTTGATTGCCACCGGCCATACCGTGGAGGAAATCAACAAGATGGTCGGTTCCGATACGCTGGGATACCTGAGCGTCGAGCATGTCCAGCAGCTGGCCATCCACAGCAAGTGCGGCTTCTGCACCGGCTGCTTTACCGGCAAATACCCGGTCACCCCGCCCACCGAGACCATGGATATCGTCTACGACAAGCCATTGAGCGTGTCGAACCCGAATAAGAAATTGTGAGGATTTCAAGATGGAAAAAAGCTATTCTGCCAGCTATGCTGCGGCCGGTGTAGATATCACCGCCGGTTACCGCTCTGTGGAGCTGATGAAACAGTACGTGGCCCGCACAATGACCGAGAACTGTATCGGCGGTTTGGGCGGCTTCGGCGGCCTGTTTGAGCTGGACTGCACCGGCATGGAGCATCCTGTTCTGATTTCCGGCACCGACGGCGTCGGCACCAAGCTGCGTATCGCCATGCTGCTGGACAAGCACGACACCATCGGCATCGACTGCGTTGCCATGTGCGTCAATGACGTGATCTGTGCAGGCGCGAAGCCACTGGTTTTCCTTGACTACATTGCCTGCGGCAAGAATATTCCCGAGAAGATTGCCGAGATCGTCAAGGGCGTGGCCGAGGGCTGCGTGCAGGCGGGCTGCTCCCTGGTGGGCGGCGAGACTGCCGAGCACCCCGGCATGATGCCCGAGGATGAGTATGACCTGGCAGGCTTCACTGTCGGCGTGGTGGACAAGGCCAAGATTTTGGACAACTCCACGATGCAGCCGGGCGACGTCATTATTGCGCTGCCCTCCACCGGTGTGCATTCTAACGGTTTCTCGCTGGTTCGCAAGATTTTCGACATTGACAACAACCCCGATGTGCTGAAAAAGACCTTTGACGGCATGGATAAGCCCCTTGGCGAGGCCCTGCTGGCCCCCACCCGCATCTATGTCAAGCCCGTTCTGGCCGTTATGGACGAAATCACGGTCAAGGGAGTTTCCCACATCACCGGTGGCGGCTTCTACGAAAACATTCCCCGCAGCCTGAAGAAGGGCTGCGCCGCCCGCATTGCCAAGGCCGATGTACGCACCCCTGCCCTGTTCGACGTGATGCAGCGTGAGGGCGGCATCTCCGAGCACGATATGTTCAACACCTTCAACATGGGCGTTGGCATGGTGCTGACCGTCGCGCCCGAGGACGCCGACAAGGCCCTCGAGATTTTAAAAGCCCACGGCGAGGACGCCTACCGTCTGGGCACCATCGTCGAGGGTGACGGGGTCGTGCTGGTATGAAGCGTGTAGCAGTTCTGGTCTCCGGCGGCGGCACAAATTTACAGGCCCTACTGGAAAGCGAGCAGCGCGGCGAGAACCCCAACGGTAAAATCGTCCTGGTCGTCGCCAGCAAGCCTGGCGTCTATGCACTGGAGCGCGCCGCGAACTTCGGCGTGGAATCCGCCGTCGTCAGCCGCAGGGACTACGCCAGCAGCGCCGATTTTGACGCCGCCCTGCTGGGCGTTTTACAGGCCCATGACATTGATGTGGTCGTGCTGGCAGGCTTCTTGAGCGTGCTGGGTGAGCGTGTCATTGCGGCCTACCGCAATAAGATCATCAATGTTCATCCGAGCCTGATTCCCAGCTTCTGCGGTCCCGGTTTCTATGGGCTGAAAGTGCATGAGGCAGCGCTGGCCCGGGGCGTCAAGCTGACCGGCGCGACTGTGCATCTGGTCAATGAGGAATGTGACGGCGGGCCGATTCTGCTGCAAAAGGCCGTGGCCGTTCAGCCCGGCGACACCCCCGAGACTTTGCAGAAGCGCGTCATGGTGGAGGCTGAGTGGCAGTTATTGCCCAAGGCACTGGCCATGGTGTGCAGCGACGAGGTATAAATTATGAAAAAGAACCTTTACAAATATCTTGCCGGGAATGAGTACCCGGGCCGCGGCATTGTGCTGGGGCAGAGTCCCGACGGCAGCAAGGTGTTCGTCGCCTACTGGATCATGGGCCGCAGCGCCAACAGCCGCAACCGCGTGTTTGAGCCCATCGAGGGCGGCATCCGCACGGTGGCCGCTGACCCTGCCAAGCTGGAAGATCCGCACCTGATTATTTACAACGCCGTGCTGACCCTGCGGGAGACCACCGTTGTGACCAACGGCGACCAGACCGACACGATTGCCCAGTTCATGAACGGCAACCTCTTCCCTGGGTACAGCTTCGAGGCGGCCCTTGCCACCCGCACCTACGAAGACGATGCGCCGAACTTCACCCCGCGCATCTCCGGTGTCGTAGATATGCGCCGCGGCGGCTACAAGCTGTCCATCGTCAAATCCAACGAGGGCAACGCTGACAGCGTACAGCGCCAGACCTATGACTACCCGCAGCCCGTCGCCGGTGAGGGCCATTTCATCAGCACCTACGTCAAGAACGGTGCCCCCATCCCGAGCTTTGCGGGCGAGCCGCTGCGCGTCGCCATCGACACGAACGACGCCGACAAGTTCGCTGAGAAGCTGTGGGGATCCTTGAACGAGGACAACAAGGTCAGCCTGTTTGTGCGCAGCATTGAGCTGGAGACCGGCACCTACGAGGATCTTATTCTGAACAAATACACCGCTGTGGAGGGTTAATATGAACGAATTTCAGCTGAAATACGGCACGAACCCCAACCAGAAGCCCGCCCGCATCTACATGGCGGACGGTTCCGACCTGCCGGTACAGATTTTGAATGGCCGCCCGGGGTACATCAACTTCCTGGATGCCTTCAACTCCTGGCAGCTCGTGCGCGATTTGAAGAAGGCGCTGGGTCAGCCCGCTGCCGCCAGCTTCAAGCATGTCTCCCCCGCCGGTGCGGCCATCGGCCTGCCGCTGGATGACACGCTGCGTGCCATGTACCACATTGCCCCCGAGACCGAGCTTTCCCCACTGGCCTGTGCCTACGCCCGCGCCCGCGGCGCGGACCGTATGTCCAGCTTTGGTGACTGGATCGCGCTGTCTGACGTCTGCGATCTGAGCACTGCAAAGCTGATTCAGCATGAAGTCTCCGACGGCATCATTGCCCCCGGCTACGACGCTGACGCGCTGGAAGTGCTGAAGGGCAAGAAGAAGGGCAACTACGCCATCGTCCAGATCGACGCTGACTACGAGCCGCAGCCACTGGAGACCCGCACCGTGTTCGGCGTGACCTTTGAACAGGGCCGCCAGGATCTGGATATCTCCAACGAGACGATGCTGCAGAATATCGTGACCGAGAACCAGTTCATCAGTGACGAGCAGCGCCGTGATCTGGTCATCAGTTTGATTGTGCTGAAATACACCCAATCCAACAGTGTTTGCTACGTGCAGGACGGCCAGACCATCGGCGTCGGCGCGGGCCAGCAGAGCCGCGTGCATTGCACCCGCCTGGCAGGCCAGAAGGCCGACAACTGGCAGCTGCGCCATATGCCGAAAGTATTGGCCCTGCCCTTCCGCGACGATGTGGCAAAGCCCAACCGCGACAATGCCATTGACGTGTACATCGGCGACACGCCGGAGGATGTCATCGGTGATGATGTCTGGGCCGAGACCTTCACCGAGCAGCCCGCCCCGCTGACTGCCGAGGAAAAGCGCACCTGGCTGGACGCCGTGACCGGCGTTTCCCTGGGCAGCGACGCGTTCTTCCCCTTCGGCGACAACATTGAGCGCGCCCGCCGCAGCGGCGTGACCGCCATTGTGCAGCCGGGCGGCTCCATCCGCGACCAGCAGGTCATCGACACCTGCAACAAGTACGGCATTGCGATGGCGTTCTGCGGCATCCGCTTGTTCCATCACTAAGCAATATTCAACGCGCCTGCGGCGTATTTTGCGTCGTGGGCAGTTGGTGTTTTACAGGAGGTTCCTCATGAAAATTCTGGTCGTTGGCGGCGGCGGGCGTGAGCACGCCATCATCCGTGCGCTGAAAAAAAGCCCCCGCTGCACTGAGATCTGGTGCGCACCCGGCAACGGCGGCATCAGCTACGATGCCACCTGCAAGGCCATCCCTGCCACCGATGTGGACGCGATGGTCAAGTTTGCGAAAGAAGAAGCCTTCGATTATGTAGTCGTCGCCCAGGATGACCCGCTGGCCCTGGGCATGGTCGATGCACTGGCTGCTGTCGGCATCCCGGCTTTCGGCCCCGACAAGGCTGCGGCCCGCATTGAGGCCAGCAAGGTGTTCAGCAAAGACCTGATGAAGAAATACGGCATTCCTACAGCGAAATATGAGACGTTCGACGATCCCGAAAAGGTCATGGACTACATCAAGGCCGAGGGCAAGTACCCGGTCGTTATCAAAGCGGATGGCCTGGCGCTGGGCAAGGGCGTTCTGATCTGCCAGAATGAGCAGGAGGCCGCCGACGGTGTCAAGGAGATCATGCTGGACAAAAAGTTCGGCGCGTCCGGCAACCATGTGGTTGTGGAAGAGTTCTTGACCGGCCCCGAGGTCAGCGTACTGTCCTTCTGTGACGGCAAGACCGTGAAGCCGATGGTGTCCAGCATGGACCACAAGCGTGCGTTGGATCACGATGAGGGCCTGAACACAGGCGGCATGGGCACGGTGGCCCCGAACCCCTACTACACGCCGGAAATCGCCGAGCGCTGCATGAAGGAGATTTTCCTGCCGACGGTCGCCGCCATGCAGGCCGAGGGCTGCCCCTTCAAGGGGTGCCTCTACTTTGGCCTGATGCTGACGCCCGACGGCCCCAAGGTCATCGAGTACAACTGCCGCTTCGGCGACCCCGAGACCCAGGTCGTGCTGCCCCTGCTGGAAAGCGACCTGCTGACCGTGATGGAATCGACGACCAACGGCACGCTGGATACGACCGAGGTCAAGTTCCGCGACGGTGCGGCGGCCTGTGTGATTCTGGCCAGCGGCGGGTATCCCCTTTCTTATGAGAAGGGCAAGGAAATTTCCGGCCTGGCTGCGGGCCAGCTTGACGCTGCGGACGTGACGGTGTATCATGCAGGTACGGCCATCAAAGACGGTAAGCTCGTCACCAACGGTGGCCGCGTGCTGGGCGTGACCGCCACGGCCAACACCCTGCCTGACGCGCTGAAAAAGGCCTATGCCGCAACCGAAAACATCCATTTTGACAAGCTGCACAAGCGCAGTGATATTGGCGCAAGAGCGCTGGCGGCGATGGAGTAACGGAGGAAATACAATGGTATATCGCATTTATGTTGAGAAAAAGCCCGGCTTCGACGGTGAAGCCCAAGGGCTGCTGCATGAGCTGGTCGATTTGGTCGGTATCCGGAACCTGACCGGCCTGCGCCTTTTGAACCGCTACGACGTCGAGGGCATCGACAATGTGCTGTTCCAGCAGGCCATCCCCACTGTGTTCAGTGAGCCGCCGGTGGATGTGACCTACGACGCACTGCCCGACGCCAAGACCGTGTTTGCCGTTGAGTACCTGCCCGGTCAGTTTGACCAGCGCGCCGACTCCGCCAGCGAGTGCATCCAGCTGTTGAGCCAGGGCGAGCGCCCCGCTGTGCGTTCTGCCCGCGTCTATCTGCTGGACGGCGAGCTGACTGCCGATGATCTGGCCGCTATTAAAAAGTACGTCATCAACCCGGTGGAGGCCCGCGAGGCCAGCCTTGACGAGCGCAGCACCTTGAAGATGGAGTTTGCCATCCCCACCGAGGTCGAGACGCTGACCAGCTTTACCGCCCTGGATGACGATGCACTGGAAGCCTTCCGCAATGAGAAGGGCCTTGCCATGGACCACGCGGATATCGTATTCTGCCAGAACTACTTTAAGTCCGAGCACCGCGACCCGACCATCACCGAGATTCGCCTCATCGACACCTATTGGTCCGACCACTGCCGCCACACGACGTTCGGCACGATTCTCGACGATGTGAAGATCGACGACGAGCTGGTACAGGCCGCGTTCGACCGTTACTTGGCTCTGCGTGCCGAGACCGGCCGCGACAAGAAGAACCGCACCCTGATGGACTGCGCGACGATTGGTGCCAAGGCCCTGAAGCAGCGCGGCATTCTGAAGAACCTCGACGAGAGCGAGGAAATCAACGCCTGCACGGTCAAAATCAAGTGCGATGTGGACGGCGAGCAGCAGGATTGGCTGTTCCTGTTCAAGAACGAGACCCACAACCACCCCACCGAAATTGAGCCTTTCGGTGGTGCGGCGACCTGCATCGGCGGTGCCATCCGCGACCCGCTGTCCGGCCGCAGTTATGTTTACCAGGCCATGCGTGTGACCGGTGCAGCTGACCCGCTGAAGCCTGTTTCCGAGACGATGCCCGGCAAGCTGCCCCAGCGCAAGCTGGTCACCACCGCTGCCGCCGGCTATTCCAGCTACGGCAACCAGATTGGCCTTGCCACCGGTCAGGTAGCCGAGCTGTACCACCCCGGCTACGCCGCCAAGCGCATGGAGATTGGCGCGGTCGTGGGCGCAACGCCCGCCAGCCATGTACGCCGTGAGGAACCCGCCCCCGGTGACGTGGTCATCCTGCTGGGCGGCCGCACGGGCCGTGACGGCGTCGGCGGCGCAACGGGTTCTTCCAAGGCGCACAAACTGACGAGCCTGGAAACCTGCGGTGCCGAGGTGCAGAAGGGCAACGCGCCCATTGAGCGCAAACTGCAGCGCCTGTTCCGCCGCGAGGATGCCTGCCGCCTCATTAAGCGCTGCAACGACTTCGGCGCGGGCGGTGTGTCTGTCGCCATCGGCGAACTGGCTGACGGTCTGCATATTGACCTGAACAAAGTCACCCGCAAGTATGAGGGCCTGGACGGCACCGAGTTGGCAATTTCCGAGAGTCAGGAGCGCATGGCCGTGGCCGTGGCTGCTGAGGATGCCGAGACCTTTATGAAGTACGCCGCCGAGGAAAACCTCGAGGCGACCATCGTTGCCACCGTCACCGAGGAAAAACGGATGCGTGAGGTATGGAACGGCAAGACCATTGTTGACCTGTCCCGCGAGTTCCTGAACTCTAACGGTGCCGAGCGCCACGCCAACGCCCACATCCTGCCCGGCCATGTCTGGCAGCCCCAGTTTGCCGGTGTGAGCTTTGAAGAAAAAATGGAGTCTATGGTCAGTGACCTGAACGTTTGCAGCCAGAAGGGCCTGGGCGAGCGCTTCGACTCCACCATCGGCGCAGCCACCGTGCTGATGCCTTACGGCGGCAAGTACCAGCTGACCCCGACCATGGCCATGGCCGCCAAGCTGCCTGTGGACGGCGAGACAACGACCTGCTCCGGCATGGCGTGGGGCTTCAACCCCTACCTGACCGAGGCCGACCCCTACCGCGGTGCCTACCTGGCCGTGGTGGAGAGCGTGACCAAGCTGGTCTGCGCGGGCTTCCACCATGAGGATATGTACCTGACCTTCCAGGAATATTTTGAGCACATGAACGACAAGCCTGAGCGCTGGGGCAAGCCGCTGGCCGCCCTGCTGGGCGCACTGGATGCCCAGATGGGCCTGGGAATTGCATCCATCGGTGGTAAGGACTCCATGTCCGGCAGCTTTGAGGGGCTGGACGTGCCCCCGACGCTGGTCAGCTTTGCAACGGCCATCGGCAACACCCGCGACGTGCAGAGCCCCGAGTTCAAGAAAGCCAACAGCTCGATCGTCATCTTGCGCCCCAACTACAAGAACGGTCTGCCCGAGATCGGCAGTCTGGTTGCCATTTACAAGACCGTCGAACAGATGATCGACGAGGGCAAGGTGCTGGCCGCTGCGACGCCGGGTTACGGCGGCGTGGCCGAGGCGCTGTTCAAAATGTGCGTCGGCAACCATGTCGGCCTGCAGCTATCCAACGATATCGACCTGAACGGCCTGTTCAAGCCTGCCTACGGCGCGGTCATCCTGGAACTGCTGGATGCCTCCGCCGGTGAGTTCCTGGGCTTTACCACCGTGGACTACACGCTGGAAGCCGAGGGCAAGCACATCGACCTGGCCCGCCTGCAGGAGCTGTGGGAGCAGAAGCTCGAGCCTGTGTTCCCCTACCGCAAGGCCGGTGAATTTGTACCCGCACTGGAGCATGACTGCCCTGCCAACAAGCGTGTGGCCCCCGCTGTGCGCCTGGCGACGCCGCGGGTCATCATCCCGGTGTTCCCCGGCACGAACTGCGAATACGACACGGCCCGCGCCTTCCGCCGTGCCGGCGGTGATCCGCACATTCTGGTTTTGAAGAACCTCTCCCCCGCTGACGTGGCCGAGAGCTGCGAGGCGCTGGTGAAGGAGCTTGACCAGGCGCAGATTTTGATGCTGCCGGGCGGTTTCTCCGGCGGCGACGAGCCGGACGGCTCCGCAAAGTTCATTGCTTCCTTCTTCCGCAACCCGGCGGTGGCCGACGCCGTCAACCGTCTGCTGAACCAGCGTGACGGCCTGGCCCTGGGCATCTGCAACGGTTTCCAGGCGCTCATCAAGCTGGGCCTGGTGCCCTACGGCGAGATCCGTCCCATCACGGCGGACGACCCGACGCTGACCTTCAACACAATTCACCGCCACCAGTCCATGCTGGTCCGCACCCGCGTTGCCAGCAACAAGAGCCCCTGGCTGAGCCGCTGCGATATCAACGACGAGCATCTGATCGCCATCAGCCACGGCGAGGGCCGCTTTGTCTGCAACGAGACGCTGCTGAACCAGCTGATCGACAACGGCCAGATTGCAACGCAGTATGTGGACCTGACCTGCCGTCCGACGATGGATATGCGCTACAATCCCAACGGTTCTGTGCTGGCCATTGAGGGCATCACCAGCCCAGACGGCCGTGTCTTTGGCAAGATGGGCCACAGTGAGCGCAGCGGCGAGCAGTTGTACAAGAACGTCACCGGCGACAAATACCAGCCAATCTTTGAGGGCGGTGTGAATTACTTTAAGCTGTAAGAAAGTAGAGGACTTTTCCCATGGCACAACATGACCGTTATATTTCCCCTTTCTCCACCCGCTATGCTTCGGACGAGATGCAGTATATCTTCTCCGACGACAACAAGTTCCGCACTTGGCGCAAGCTTTGGATCGCGCTTGCCAAGGCTGAACAGAAACAGGGCCTGGCAATCACCGATGAGCAGCTTGCCGAGTTGGAAGCCCACAAGGACGACATCAACTACGAGGATGCCATCGCCCGCGAGAAGCTGGTGCGCCACGACGTTATGAGCCATGTCTACGCCTATGGCCTGCAGTGCCCCAAAGCAAAGGGCATCATCCATCTGGGCGCGACCAGCTGCTATGTCGGCGACAACACCGATGTTATCGTCATGCGCGAGGCTTTGCAGCTGGTGCGCAAGAAGATCATCGGCGTGCTGGCAAACCTAGCTAAGTTCGCCGACGAGTACAAGTCTATGCCCTGCCTGGCCTACACCCACTGCCAGCCCGCGCAGCTGACCACCGTCGGCAAGCGTGCCACACTCTGGATGAACGAGCTGTACATGGATCTGGAAGCCATCGACTACCAGATTTCCCAGCTGGCGCTGCGCGGCGTCAAGGGCACCACCGGCACCCAGGCCAGCTTTATGGAGCTGTTCAACGGCGACTCCGCCAAGATCAAGGCCGTTGAGGCCGACGTCTGCGCCCAGATGGGCTTTACCAAGGTCGTGCCGGTCTGCGGCCAGACGTACAGCCGCAAGGTGGACTACAACGTCCTGTCCGCCGTGGCGGGTCTGGGCCAGTCTGCCATGAAGATGGCGACCGACATCCGCCTGCTGGCAAACTTCAAGGAAATGGAGGAGCCGTTCGAGAAGAATCAGATTGGTTCCTCGGCCATGCCCTACAAGCGCAACCCCATGCGCTGTGAGCGCATCTGCGCCTTAAGCCGCTACCTGATGGTGGATGTGCTGAACCCCGCCATGACCGCTGGTACCCAGTGGTTTGAGCGCACGCTGGACGACTCTGCCAACAAGCGCATTGCGATGGCGGAGGGTTTCCTGGCTGCTGACGCAATTCTGAACATTTTGCTGAATGTCTCTGACGGTCTCGTCGTCTACCCGAAGGTTGTCCGCGCCCGTGTCATGGCCGAGCTGCCCTTCATGGCCAGCGAGAACATCATGATGAAGGCTGTCAAGAAGGGCGGCGATCGTCAGGAGCTGCACGAGCGCCTGCGCGAGCACGCCGTGTCTGCTGCCGCCGTCGTCAAGCAGGAGGGCAAGCCCAACGACATGATTGCCCGCGTCGAGGCTGACCCCGCCTTCGGCCTGACCCGCGAGGAAATTGAGGCTGAGCTGTCCCCCGAGGCCTTCACCGGCCGCAGCAGCGAACAGGTCACCGAGTTCCTGCGCGACGTCATCCAGCCTGTGCTGGACGCCAATAAAGAGGACTTGGGCCAGCATGTAGAGCTGAGCGTCTGATTTATTGCATCGTAAATTGTAGGGGCGAATGTTTGCATCCGCCCGCAGGTCGATGACAAGCATCGACCCCTACAGAACAGCAAAATACCCGTATTGTCTTACTAAAGGCAATACGGGTATTTTTTATGCAATTGTATCGGCGGACGTCAGGCCGGATTCCAACACATCCGCCATAAACGCGCTGTGGTCAGCGTAATCGCCGGTGGGCACAAGGGTGATGTCGTAATAGGTGATCGGCATGTCATTGCTTTCCAGCACCTGCTTGAGGGTGTGCAGGACGGTTTGCATGTCCGCCTCGGTAGGCTTGCCATCGCACAGCACTTGTGCGCACAGGCGGCTGGGCACCTTTTGCAGCAGGGCTTTGTCAAAGGCAGCATCCAGCGGCAGATCATCCACATAGTTAGCCGGGGTCATGCCGTCCTGCTCGGTATAGCAAAGGTCGATCTCTACCGTGTTGCCCTTTGCGCCGTAGACAGATGCAAAGTTTAATTCCGGGGCCTGCACGGTCAGATACGCGGCTGCCTGCTGGGCGGCTTCATCCCCCAGGCGGTAGGCGGTGGTCCAGCGGTGGTCTACATAGAACACATGGTCTGGCTCAAGCTCCTTACCCCGGATTTCATCATCAGTCAGCAGCCAGAACCGCGTCTGCACCGCAAAGTTTGTATCACGGCTCTGGTCAGACTGAACGTATACCACATAGTGGAAGAACTGTCCATCAGCGGCGGTGCGCTGGTCCCAGTGAAATGTTTCCTCCGGATATAGCTTTTCCGCATATCGAATGGCCCGATGTATAGCCCACTGTTGGCTGAGCGGGTCACCGTTGATGGCGTCAAAGGCCAGCAGCAGCGCGAGAATCAGCAGCAGGGCTGCTGTCAGCGCAAAGCGGCGCATGGTTTTCGTTCTTTTAGCCTTTGTTTTCATGGGTACTCTCCTTTGCATAGTGCAGCAGCCAGCCGATCAGCCAGCCAACGCCGCCCAAACCGACGTACAAAATGCAGCCGGACACCAAATTTGCCAAGAAATTACCAGGTGCGAACGATTCCAGCAAGGCCATCTGCTTTATGATAGCATCCAGCACCGCCAGCCCCAGCGTGAACAGCAGCAGCGGCTTTCCCATGCCGATGTCACGGTAGGTCAGAACACTCCAGACTAGCGGCAAAAACAGAATGACCCAATTCGCGCTGCCTGTATACCCCAGGGCTATGCCCACTGCAATGCCTACAAAGGCCAGCAGCAACAGGTGGATGCTGTAACGGCGGCGCAGCCGCTTGAGTATTTTGGTATCGTCGGGGGTTTGCAGTTCCGGCGCTGCGGGCGGCTCTGTCCCCTGCCACAGGGCCTGACAGGCCGGACAGACGGCAATGTGGGCGCGGACAAGCTGCTCACTTTCCGGACTGGCGATTCCGTCCTGCACCAATGGCATCAAGTCCCGGCAGACCGCACAGGGGATTTTTGCGTTTTCAGCAAGTTTCTTCACAGGTCATAACCCTCCTTCGTCAAAATTTCCTTCAGCCAGCTGCGGGTGCGGTGTTCGATGACGCGGGCCGAGCTTTCACTGATATGCAGCTGTACCGCGATTTCCGCATAGGTATAGCCCTCCGCGCGCAGCTGCATAATGCGGCGAGCGCGGTCGTCTTTCTGCTGCAGCAGTTCACAGACCCGCTGCCATTGCAGGCGTGTGTCGGTATGCTCGGTCAGGGTATCCTCGACCAGGTAGTTTTCCAGCAGGTCATCTGCGCTGACGTCGGGGCGGCGCTTACGCAGACTTTCCAGCCAGATGTTGCGGGCAATGCCGAACAGCCATGTTTTGACAGCGCAGTCGCCGCGGTAGGTGGGTAGCCGCCGCATGGCACGCAGGAAGGTCTCGCTCAGTATGTCCTCAGCCTCGGTTGGGTCGTGTGTCAAGTGGCAGAGGTATCGGTACAGGTCCGTACGGTATAGCGTATACAGTTCTTCCAGTTCCGGCAGCGGCATGGCCTGCTCTCCTTTCCTCTGTGCTCTCACTCTATAAGTGATGATTTTGCCCCAAACGTTACAGCAACTACAAAAAAGCCCCGACTTTTGTCGGGGCGCTGGTTTATTCTGCTGTGTTAGCCAGGGTTTCCTCTTCCTCCGGTTCCGGCGTGGTGGTAGGTCCGGGGGTGGGGGTCGGGGCGGGTTCGTCGGGGGCAAAGTAGGCGCGGATGTCGCCGTTGGACTGCTGGGTCGAGATATCCAGCACACCCTTATCGCTGGCGGCCAGGCCCTTTTCGGGGTCGGCCAGTGCGGCAGCAGCCAGGCGCAGTTTATAGGCAAGATTCGTCTCGCTGCCCAACTTGACCTGCACACGGTTCTGGTAGGTGAACTCGATATCGCTCAAATCCTGCACACTAATGGCTGTGGTGCCGTCAAACAGGTTGTACGTCTGCAAGCCGTCCAGTATTTCGGTCAAGGTCTGCATGGCCGACGCCTGCAATCCTGCCGTCTCGGCGGTGGCCTGTTCGCCCCCAAGCAACGAGTTATAGCTTTCCGGCGTGATGTTCTGGCCGACAGTTGGGGCAAAATCTGTGGGCAGCGCGATGGAGAGCAAAATCAGGCCGTCGGGCTGGTTGACGTCGGTGCGCAGGATCTTGAGGGAATCGCTCAGCACCATCCAGCCGCCGGAGTACATACAGGCGAATCGCTCCACGGCGGGCTGCACCTTGACCACGACAGTAGCAGGCATCTGGACCTCAACCTGCACCTGCTCAAGGTACGGAAACTGCTGGGCCAGCTGGCGGGTCTTTTCTGCGGTGGAGAAGCCGAAAAGATTCGAGTTCTTCTCGATATTCAGCGCGTTGATAAGCTCGTCCGAGGTGTAGATGCCGGTGTCGGCGGGGGTGGTGCGGTCGAAGTTTTCGACCCGGAAAAAGGCCACTTTAAACAGCAGGTTAAGCGAGACGAAAGCCCCTACGGCCAGTACGGCCAGCACCGCCATGATACTCATGGCACGGCGGCGGTTGCGTTTTCGGATGATTTCTGCCTGGGTTACGCGGCGCTGGCGTTTGGGCGCGGCGGGGTCGTACCCGGCTTTTTGCGGGTTGATCTGCTGGGTGGGGCGCTGGCTGCGCGGCGAGGATTTTTTCGGCGGCTGTTGGCGTGGGGTGCCCGGTTTTTCCAGCCCCATACGGCTGCCCATGCTGCGTTTGGGAGCTTGCGAATAGGAGCCGCTCACGGATTTTTGCCTGCGGCTGCGCTGGTTTCGATCCATGGGCGGCTCCTTTCCAATACATTTTTATAGGTGCGTGCCGGCTGCCCTATGGGGCAGTGGCGGCTACGGGGCGTCGAGGATGCCGCCCCCTGCGGCTGTTATGATTTTACCAGCTCCAGCAATTTTTCCGTAATCATATCCAGGCTGTGGGGGTTGCCTAATGTCTTGGCGTTGGCTCCCATTTCGGCCAGCTTGCCTGGGGTGGTCAGCAGTTCTTCCACGGTCTTTACCAGGCCGTCACCGGTCAGGTTCTTTTCCTCAATGACCACGGCTGCCCCAGCCTTTTGCAGTTCAAGGGCGTTGTAATACTGGTGGTTTTCGGCCACGTTAGGGCTGGGGATCAACACCGACGCGCGGCCCACGGCTTCCAGTTCGGCCAGCGTCAGCGCACCGGAACGCGCAATGACGAGATCCGCCGCCGCCAGCAGCTGGGGCATATTGTTGATGTACTCGGTCACAACAAGGTTCTCGCCAGGAGCAAAGCCCTTTTCTTTTTCGAGATTTTCAAACAGCTTGACACCGCGGCTGCCGGTGGCGTGCAGGTGTAATGTGTGTTGGTTCGTCTGCTTTTCCCAGGCACAGAGGTCGGCCACGACCTGGTTGATGCGGTCTGCACCCAGGCTGCCGCCAAAGCTCAAAATGACCGTGCGGTCGCCTGCGTTCAGTTTTGCGCGGGCTGTGGCGCGGTCGGCGGTCAGGACCTCGGGGCGAACCGGGTTGCCCACAACGGTGGTTTTCTCGGGTGCGCCCAGCTTTTCTACGGCATCGGCGCTGGCAGCCAGAACGATGTTGACCTCCTTCGCCAGCAGCTTGTTTGTCACGCCGGGGAAGGCGTTCTGCTCATGGATGGCAGTCTTGATGCTGCGTTTGGCCGCCGCGCGCACAATAGGGCCGCTGACGTAACCGCCGCAGCCGATGACAAGGTCGGGATTGACCTCGTTCAGGATTTTCCGGGTGCGGGGGCCGGACAGCGCCAGATGCCAGATGGCGACGATGTTGCGGCCGATGTTTTCCAGGCTGAGGTGGCGCTGGAAGCCGTTGATTTCGATATGGTGGAAGGGGTAACCCGCCTTGGTGACAAGTCCGTACTCCATCCCCTCCCGGCGGCCCGCAAAGTGAATTTCCGCCGTCGGGTCTGCGGCTTTCAAGGCACCGGCGATTGCCAACGCGGGGTTGATATGACCGGCTGTACCGCCGGCAGCAATGAGAACACGCATGATTCGGCCTCCCTAAAATTATAAGTTTATGCTAACGGCAAGCGGGCAAAGCTTCACTGGTCATCGCTGGCACTCGACCACCTCCCCTGTAAGGGGAAGGCTTACGGGGCGTCGAGGACGCCGCCCCCTACAGCACGGTCTTACACCGTACCTCTGCGGTAGCGGGTGCGGTGGAGCATACGGTCGGTCTCGGCGCGGTGCTGTTCGGCCATGCGTTCCTCCCGCGCGTTGCCCGCACGGGATATACTCAATAGCACGCCCATCTCACCCAGCAGCAGCAACAAACTGGTGCCGCCGTAGGAGAAGAACGGCAAACTGATACCCGTGTTGGGCAGCAACGCCGTACCGACGCCGATGTGCAGAAAAACCTGCCACGCCACCTGGGACACAATGCCGATGCCCAGCAGCGTACCGTACAAATCGGGCGCACGCAGCGCAATGAAGATTCCTTGGATGACCAGCGCCGCAAACAGGGCAATCAGGGCAATCGCCCCGACGAAGCCCAGTTCCTCCCCGATGACGGCAAAGACGAAGTCGTTCTCCGCGTAGGGCAGCCATTGGTGTTTCTGGACGCTGTTGCCGATGCCCACACCGAACAGTCCTCCGGTACAGATAGCATAGATGCTCTGGCGGGTCTGCCACTGCATACCCGCCGTGTTCGTGGGGGTCAGGCCCCACACGCCGCCCAGGCGGCCCGCGGCGTAGCCCTCGCCCGAGGCAAGGTGCTTCACGTAGGCAATGGCGCCCGCCACGGTACCCGCACCAGCCAGCGGCCACCACCGCATGGCGGAGCCGTTGCAGGCAATCATGGTAACAAAAATCAGGCACAAAAGCATCATGGCCGAGTTGTGCGGTTCCATTTTCAGCAGCACGAGAATCGGCACCAGCGGCAGCGCGGGTTTGAGCAGACCGTACCACAGCGACTTTTTCTTATCGTTGTCGCGGTCGAGCATATCGGCAGTCCAGAGCATGACCGAAAATTTTGCCAGCTCAGACGGCTGCAGCGAGAACGCACCGCCCGCAAAGTAGACCCAGCGGTAGGTAGCGTTGGTGTCCACCGGGCTGAACAGCGCCGCCACCAGCAGCACGAGCGTGATGATATAAAAACTCTCGTTCATGTAGCGCAGGGCACGGTAGTTGATGTTGGACACCAGCCACATAACGCCCAGGCCCGCCACTGCAATGATGCTTTGCGGGCGGATGAAGTGGTAGACATCACCGTAGTTGGCGTACCCGCTGGAATAGCTAGCTGAAAACAGCATGACCAGCCCATATCCCATAATGACGATCAGGGTCGCCACGAAACCTCGGGAGACCCTGCCGCGTTCGAGTTTTGGTAGGCGGATGACCGCCAGCATACGCAGAATATTACCGATGGTGTGGTCAAACAGCACCCCTAACAGGCTTGACGGCGTATTCACAGGCAGTCACCTCCTTAGCAGATTTTGCGCGGTGTTACGCCACGCAGATGTAGAAAATACCCATAGCCACACCAATAATGGCAATCAGGGCAAAGAAAGCGTCAATTTTGACTTCGCGCCAGCCGCGCATTTCAAAGGCGTGGTGGATCGGCGTCATGCGGAAGATGCGCTTGCCGTGGGTCGCCTTGAAGTAGACGCGCTGGATAACAACGGTCATGGCGTCCCAGATGTACACGATACCGAAGAAGAGCACCAGTTCGGGGCGCTGCATTACAAAGGCCAGCGCCGTGACGATGCCGCCGAAGAACATACTGCCAGTATCGCCCATGAACACCTTGGCCGGGTAGAAGTTCCAGACCAGGAACCCGGCGCAGGCACCCGCCGTGGCGGCGGCGATAAGCGAGACATGGACAAAGCCCAGCAGGCTGCCCGCCAGCAGGTAGCCGATCATCGACACAAAGGTCACGCCGGTGCAAAGGCCGTCAAGGCCGTCCGTCAGGTTGACGGCATTGACCAAAAAGATGATGCCGAAAAACGCGATGGGATAGTAGACAAGACCCATATCCACCAAACCGAAAATCGGCAGCTGCACCTGGGTGGTGAGCAGGCCCAGGCTGTTGAGGCCGAACATAAAGCCAAAGGTCAGGGCAATCTGCAAGATCATCTTTTGGGCTTCGGTAAGGCCGAGGTTGCGGTGCTTGATGACCTTGATAAAGTCATCAAGGAAGCCGATCAGCCCCGAGCCAAACGCCAGAAACAGCACCATCATGCCAGCCTTCATCTGGGGCAGGCCCAGGACTTCCGGCAGCTGGTTGTGGAACATCCCCCACACCAGGCCCAGCGTGACCAGGATGCCGAAGATGAAGCACAGGCCGCCCATGGTGGGGGTGCCGTTTTTCTTGTTGTGCCAGGTGGGGCCTTCCTCGCGGACGGTCTGGCCGAAGTGCAGCCGATGCAGCGCCGGGATCATAAACTTGCCTGACACCGCCGTGATAACAAAGCCGCCGATGGCCGCCGACGCCAACAGATAGGATATTTCCTCCATGCAGTGATTCCTCCAAAATGATGTGGTGCAGGGGGATTTGGGAATTTACGCTGTTTACAGGCAACTATGGGCAGACCAGCCCCTCATCAGTCCGCTGCGCGGACAGCTTCCCCCGAAGGGGAAAGCCCTTTACCCCTGCGGCAATTCTTTATAGAAATCCTGAAGCAGCTGTTCCAGCCCCATGGCGTGGCTGGCCTTGGCCAGGACTGCGTCACCGGGGCGCACGAATTGCCGTAGATATTGTAACACTTCTTCGGCGTTTTTGCAATGCACAGTTACAACACCGTGCGCTTTTGCGGCGTCTGCCATGGCAGCGCTGCGCGGGCCGTAGGCAATCAGCTGGTCAACACCCGCGTCGGCAGCCCACTCACCGGTGTGGCGGTGGCCGTCCTCGCTGGCGTCACCCAGTTCCAGCATATCGCCCAGCAGGGCAATTTTGCGGGTGTTGGGCAGGGCTTTCAGCACCGAGAGCGCGGCTCTCATGCTGTCGGGGCTGGCGTTGTAGCAGTCCTCAATGAACGTCACACCGCCCTTTTTTACAATATGCTGGCGCATACCAGTCGTCTGGTATGTGGCAAGGGCCGCTGCACAGCGGGCCGCATCCAGCCCCAGGCGAGTGGCAGCGGCGTAGGCAGCCAGCGCGTCATAGACGGTGTGAACGCCTGCAGTGGGAATGGCGGCATCGAAAGTGCCGTATTCTTTATCAATGATCTTGAACGTTGTACCGTTCGTTCCGGTCTCAACATCCACGGCGCGGACATCAGCGTTCTCAGCGTCGATACCGAACCAGACGGCTTTCAGCCTGGTAGGCACATCGGCGGTGGGCAGCAGGTCGTTGTCAGCGTTGAGCACCAGCGGCGCACCATCGGGCAGGCCGGTACAAATCTCCATCTTTGCTTTCAGTATATTCTCCCGAGTGCCGAGATTTTCCAGGTGGGAGACGCCTATCATCGTGATGATGCCCGCCGATGGCCGTGCACAGCGGGTCAGGCGCTCGATCTCACCCGCATGGTCCATGCCCATTTCGACGACGGCGTACTCGGTATCGTTGTCCAGGCGGAACAGCGTATTGGGCACACCGATATCGTTGTTCTGGTTGCCCTCGGTTTTCAGCGTCTTGCCAAAGGCGGACAGCACGGCGTAACAAAACTCTTTCGTCGTGGTCTTTCCGACGCTGCCGGTGACGCCGATCATCTTGGGGCTGAACAGCATACGGTAGTTGGACGCCATTCGGATCATGGCTTTGGCGCTGTCCGGCACAATGACGGTACGGTCTGCAGGGACGCCCTCGATCGGGTGGTTGGCGATGATATAGGCTGCGCCATTCTGGTACGCACCTGCAGCAAAGTCGTGGCCATCAACGCGTTCGCCGGGAAAGCAGACAAAGACGCAGCCCGGCTTGACCTCACGGCTGTCGGTCACAACGGCGTGGATGGAGACAGGCTCGGCCAGCGTCAGCCCGGCCAGCAGTTCATTGGCAGGAATCTTTTGCATGAAAAGGACCTCCTTGGGATAGTAAGTTAAGACGTAGGGGCCGCACATATGCGGCCCGGCCGTGAATGACAAACGATTGCTTATGGGAAAGTTGCGGGCCGGGCATACCCGGCCCCTATAAATTGCGGATTTCTGTATCACCCTTCCACATTTGCCGGGTCGATGGTTTCTTCCTCGGCGGCGGGGGTAGTTTCGGCGGGGGTGTCTTCCCCGCTGTCCATGGTCAGGGTGATGATTGTGCCGTAGGCGGCGCTGGTGCCGGCCTCCACGCTCTGGCTGACAACCTTACCGCCGCTGTCGCCGTTGAACTGCACGTTCAGGTTGGCGGCTTTCAGCATCTGCTCGGCAAAGGTGCCGGTCTTGCCCGCCACATCGGGCACGGTGGTCATCGAGTTCTGGTCGGTGGCGGTGTACAGGTAGACGGTGGAGCCTGCGGGGACATCGCTGCCGCCCACCGGGTACTGGTAGACGATATTGCCGCTGCTGGGGCCGATGAGCTTGTGCTTGAGGCCCTGGCGGTTCAGTGTAACCTGGGCGTTGGTCCAGGTATAATCCAGGCAGGTTTGCACCTTGACGGTGCCGCTGGGGTTGTAGCCGGGGTCCTGCTCAACGCCCAGGTAGGGCGCGACCTCGCTGATGATGTTGCCCACGACCGGGGCCACGACCTGGCTGGCGTAGTCCTTGACCCAGCGCGGGTCGTCCAGCAGGACGAACACCTCGATTTCGGGGTCGTCGATGGGCAGCACAGCGGCAAAGCTCATGGCCTTGTAGTAGTCGCCGTCGCCGCGCAGGTGGCGGTCGGTGCGCTCGGCCGTGCCGGACTTGCCGCCGATGCGGTAGCCCGCCACATAGGCGTTGATGCAGGAATGGTAGTTCCCTTCCCCGTAGACGTTATTTTCCATCATGGCAAGCAGCTGGCGGCTGACGTCCTCTGAAATGACCTGGCGGCGGATGTTTGTCTCGGTCTGGGAGACAACGTTGCCGTCGTTGTCTGTGATGGAGTCCACCACATAGGGCGTGACAAGGTAACCGCCGTTGGCGATGGCCGCCACAGCGGTTGCCATCTGCATGGGGGTGATGGATTCGTTCTGGCCGAAAGCGGCGGTGTAGAGGTTCGTATCGACCTCGGCCATCTGCTCGGCATTGTAGACGCTGGTCCAGCGGGTCTCGTTGGGCAGGTCGATACCGGTGGGCTGCGTGAAGCCAAACGCCTGGATATAGTCGTAGAAAATCTGCGGTTTCAGTGTCTCGGCAGCCTGGATGAACCAGAGGTTGCAGCTGTTGTTCAGCGCACCCGCCATGTCCTGCATACGGTGAACCTCGCCGTTGGCGCAGCGGTAGGTGTGCTCCCACAGTTCGCTGCCCTCATTGACGGTCAGGCTGCCGCCGCAGTAGAAGGTCTGGCTCGTGCTCATGACGCCGGAGTCCAGTCCCGCCGATGCGGTGATGAGCTTAAAGACAGAGCCGGGCATATACAGCTCGGTGATGTTTTTATTCTTCCACTGGGCCTCGCGCATCATACCCTGTAATTGGGTGTACTCGCTGGCGACCTCCTTGCCGTCCTCGCCGATGGTTTTTTCGCGGCTGATCTTGCCGTCGGCCACGATATCGGCCACGGCTTTTTCGCCCAGGCGGCCTTCCAGCCAATCAATATCGTTGGCGTCGATTTCCTCTTTTTCCAAAATGTCGGTCATTTTGGTGTCGGTGATTTTATACGGATCGTTGGGGTCAAACTGCTCGATGGACGCCATAGCCAAAATCGCGCCGGTCTTGACGTTCATGACGATAGCGCTGCCGCGGCCATGCACCGTGAAGGTGTTCATTGCCTCTGTCAGGTATTCTTCAACGATGGACTGCACATTTTCGTCGATGGTCAGGAACAGGTTGTTGCCGTCGATAGCCTCGTGCACGTCGGCCTGCCCGGAGGCCAGGGCGTTTCCGTAGACATCCGTCTCGGCCACACTGCGGCCCGGCGTGCCTGCCAGGGTTTCATCGTAGTATTTTTCCAGGCCGTAAGCGCCCTCGCCATCGCTGTTGCAGAAGCCCAGCACCGAGGAGAGGAACTCGCCGTAGGGGTAGCTGCGGGTCGTGGCCTGTTCGGTCGAAAAGTACAAAATGCGTTTGCCGGTCGCGGCGCCGTCCTCGGGATCCATGCGGTACTCATCGGCATAGTTCAGGATGGAGTCCACCACCGGCTTATCCACGCCCTTGGCGAGCATACGGTACTGATACGGCTCGCCGCTGCTGTTTTTAGCGGTCAGAACCTCATAGACGGTATCCGCAGTGGTGTCCCCGCCCAGCAGTGCAGCAATGTTTTCCGCCGCCGTGCGCAGCTGGCCCTCCGACGCGCCGCTCTTGGCGATAGAGGAAGGGTCTGCAACGATATTCCATACCGTGCTGCTCTTGGCAAGCAGCTTGCCGTTGACGCTGTAAATCGAGCCGCGCAGCGCGGGCAGCGTCGTATCCTTCAGCTGCTGGGTCACGGCCTCGGTGCGGTAGAGTTCGGCATCACGCAGCTGCAGGGCGTAGAGCTGATAAATCAGCAGACCGAATGCGCCGACGATAAAGAGCGTCACGCAGAAGAGCGTGCGGGTTTTCATCGCTGCGTTGGCGCGGGTGCGGTGCTTTTTTGGTTGGTTGTTTGGTTGTGGCATAAGGCGTTCCTTATTTCAAAAAGCCTTTTCGCCGTCGGCCATCGCGCCGCGCAGCAAAAAGGCTCGTAGCTGCATAATTTTATTGTTACGGATTCAATCCATCCAGCAGGTTCAGGGCGGCGGTGCGGACCTTGTCCAGCAGGCGGACGGCGGAACTGCTGCTTTTTTCGATTATGCTCTGATCTTCCAACTGGACATAGGTGATTTGGCTCGGGTCGAGCTTGACCAGTCCCAGCTGGCCCTCGGCCACCTCCTGCAGGCTGGCGCGGCTTGTGATATCGCTCATTTTGGTGCTCAGGTAGTCGTACTCGCTCTGGGCGGCGGTCAGCTGGGTGTTGACCTCATTGATCTGACCGCTCAACTCGGTGAGCTTGGCGTGGCTGTACAGCACGCTGACAACCAGCCCCAGCACAATGGCAAGGGCCAGCGTACGCAGCGTGGCTTGCGCAAAACGGCGTGCGCGGTTCAGCCCGCGGTTACCGCCGCGCACCACTTTTACCTGCGGGCGCGGGGTCTCTAATTTAGGTGCAGCCGCACCGCTGTGCAGCAAAACGGTCGTCATGGTTTGCCTCTTATACTTTCTCCAACACTCTCAGTTTGGCGCTGCGGCTGCGGCGGTTGGTTTCCAGCTCCGCAGCGTCAGCTTCGATGGGTTTGCGGGTAATGAGCTTTGCCTTTGCCACACCCCCGCAGGTGCAGATGGGCTGTTCCGGCGGACAGGTGCAGCGCTGTGCCCAGCGACGGAACTTGTTCTTGACTAAGCGGTCCTCCAGGCTGTGGAAGGTGATGACGCAGAGCCGTCCGCCCGGGGCCAGGCAGTTGAAAATCGCATCCAGGCCCTCGTTCAGGGCGTCCAGTTCGGAGTTGACCGCAATACGGATGGCCTGGAAAGTGCGGCGCGCCGGGTTCTTGGCCTTGCGGCGCTCAGCCGGGGGCACTGCGGCGGCCACGATATCCGCCAACTGCATGGTGGTGGTGATGGGCTGCGTTTCCCGCGCGGCGATGATTTTGCCCGCGATTTGCCAGGCGTAGGGCTCCTCGCCATAGTCGCGCAGGATGCGGGTCAGTTCCTCACGATCCAGAGTGTTGACCAGGTCCGCGGCGGTGGGGCCCTGCTGGCTCATGCGCATATCCAGCGGCGCGTCGGCATGGTAGGAAAAACCGCGCGCTGCATCGTCCAGCTGGTGGCTGGACACGCCGAGATCAAGCAGGGCCCCGTTCACCGCCGGGATACCCAGCTCCGCGAGGACTCGCGCTGCCTCGCGGAAGTTGACCTGCACCACCTGCGCCGGGAGACCCTTGAGCCTTTCGGTGGCTACTGCCACCGCATCCGGGTCCTGGTCGAGTGAAATCAGGCGGCCTGTGGTCAGTCGTTTTGCAATTTCTCTGCTGTGGCCCGCGCCGCCGGCCGTGCCATCCAGGTAGATGCCGGCGGGGTCGATGTTCAGCCCATCCAGGCAGGGCTGCAGCAGTACGGGGATATGTGAAAATTCCATGTTGTATCGTCCTGTTTATTAAAAGTCAAGGTTTTCCATCTCAGCGGTGAAGTCCTCATCGCTGGTTTCCTGGCTGGCGTTCCATGCCTCGGTGTTCCAAATCTCGGCAAAACTGCGGCTGCCGATAATGGTGACATCGTGGTCAAGACCCGCGTACTCCCGCAGTTTGGCGGGGAGCTGGATGCGGCCTTGCTTGTCCGGGGTAACCTCCACCGCAGAGGCGTACAGCATACGGCTGACCTTGCGGCCCTTGACGAGGCCCTTTTCCTCGATTTTGGCGGCAACCTTTTCGAACTCTTCTGCCGGGAAAGCGGCCAAGCAATGGTCAAGCCAGCGGGTTACAATGAAAGTTTCCCCCATCGCGTCGCGGAAACGGGCGGGGAAATTCAGACGGCCCTTGGCATCGATGGCGTAATCATACTGACCAACGAGCATCTGTGTTTCCCTCCCTTCGTCAAACTGTACAAACTTGCAGCAAGATTTTTTACGTCGCAGCGTCCTCTTTGTGGAAAACTCTGTGGAGAACGTGGAAAACTACCCACCATTCACCACTTTTGTTGTTAAGCTCACCACAATTACCCACTCGTGGTAAAATTATAGTACCATTTTCCCCGGCAAAAAGCAAGGGCGAACTGGAAAAAACTGCGCCGCGAATGGATTTTTCACACTTTGTACAAAGGCCCCCACCCCAGGGACAGCGGTTTGCATCAAAACAGCACGGCGGCAAAATTTTTGCCGCAGACAAAAATATCGCCGCACCGTATTACACGATGCGACGATATTTTTAGAGCTTATAAAGATTTTTAGGGAAATGTGCCGTGGATAACAACGTTTTTCAAGGCCTTCCTTACTTCTGCCCACGGTTGGGGCGGGCGGCATTGCGCAGGTTCATCCGGGTATTCTTGATATCCGCCACGCTGCGAGCCAGCACTTCCTCAGAGTTTTTCAGGATGCCCTCGCAGTAGACCGTAGCGTTGCGGCTCAGCTCCTTGGCCTGGGTCTGGGCGGCGGTCAGAATTTCCACTGCACGCTGCTGGCTGCGCTTGACGATCTCCTGCTCACTGGTCAGGGTGCGGGCGCGCTCCTCGGCCTGCTGAATGATATTTTCCGACTCGATGCGGGCATTTTTCATAATTTGCTCGCGGTCATTCACGATTTTCTTGCTCTCGCGCACTTCATCGGGGAGATTGTTGCGCACCTCATCAATGATATCGCGCATACGATCCACGTCGACCACGCGCTTGGAGGCGGCAAACGGTACAGCCGTACCCGCTTCCAGTGTTTCTTCCATCAGTTCCAGCAATTCTTCAACGTTCATGCCTCTTCCCCTCTCTCATAGCGGCTGACCTTGATCTTGCCGTAGTTGTATTGTTTTACCAGTGTCAGGCTGCCTGCCTGCTCAGGCAGGTCGGCCTCACGCTCCGTCTCGCAGAGGACCACACCGCCCGGAGCCATCTTGGCGGCCAGCAGCGGCAGCACCGCCGCCACCGTGTCATGGTGGAACGGCGGATCCAGCAGGGCCAGGTCAAACGGCCCGCGGATGTTGGCAAGGAAACTCTCGGCCTCGCCCTGGCGGATATCACTCTGGCGGTCAACGCCCGCCGTCTTGCAGTTAGCCCTTACGATGACCAATGCTTCGGCAGAGTGGTCGACAAAGAGGCAGCTTTTCGCCCCGCGTGACAGAGCCTCGATGCCCAGCTGACCGCTGCCTGCAAACAGATCCAGCACGCGTGCTCCCGGCACAAGAAACTGTACACTGGAGAACATGGCCTCCTTCACGCGGTTGATGGTCGGGCGGGTGATATCCTCGCCCGGCAGGGCCTGCAGGTTTTTACCGCGGGCTGTTCCGGCAATGACGCGCATGGTGCCGCACCTCTTTCCTCTCAAAATTTCTTTTACACAGATTCAGTATTTATTATGGGGCTTTCGCGGGCCGTTGTCAAGGGTGCAAAATGTAAAATAAAATGGCAAATGGGTTACAGCGCCGTAAAATCTGCAGGGAAAGTCCACCGCCGGGCTTGACAAATGCCCCCTTGGGTGGGTATAATAGGTACTGTTGTTATGCGGCTGTCGTACAACGGCTAGTACATCAGCCTTCCAAGCTGAGGACGTGGGTTCGACTCCCATCAGCCGCTCCAAAAAGAGACCCCTGTGTCGTGTCCAGACGCAGGGGTCTCTTTTTGGGATTCGGGGATGAGAAGTCGAACAGGGCGACGGCACCGCAGTGCCGGGGCGAACAGTCCTGCGGACTGTTCGCCAGCCCGCGGGAGGCGGACATCAGCTGCTCTGGAAAACTCTCTATGTCATATTCCGGCATGGGGAGTTTTGCTTATTATGCCAGCAAAAAATTCTGAAATCTGCTTGACAGTATCTTCACCTGCCGGGGTGGCGGTTCTTGCTTTTTACGACCAACCTTAGCGTAACGGTCTTGAGACCGATATGGAAAGTCAATGTAAAACGCATTGCCTCACCCTCTTTCGGGAAGTGTGGCTGACCGCCTGCCGTTTTGTGCAGCGCCTTACCGGCGAAGCGGTATGTTTAGAATATCATATTCCGACACACCACGCAAGTTATTCATGCAAAAAGTTCCCGACGCTTTTTGCATTTTATTGTACGGTGCTCCCGTCAAATTCCTGATAGGGTTCAGGTATCCAACCGTATACGTTAAAGTCGTAGTCTGCGACAAAGACCCAGTCACCGTCGCCATAATGACCGTACAGTTTATCACCCGCGCTGACCCACACTACGTCATCACTATTGACGCTGGGCGCGGATTTTAACACATAGTCCGTATTCACGACAATGGGCCATCCATCCGCACTATACGGAATCACAACTCCTACTACCGCAAGGCGGCGGGGCTGTCGCAAATTCAGCTGGCGGATAAGATCGACATAAGCCGCACCCATATGTCCCGCATCGAGAACAGTGACTGTGCGGTCTCGCTGGATGTGGTCTTTCGCATTGCACGGGTGCTGGATGTCCCTGTGTGCAAACTGTTTGAGTTCCGATAAATACAGCAAAACGCCCATCGGCACAAAACCGATGGGCATTTTCGTTGTAAATATGCAGTTATGGGGAAGTTGCGGGCCGGGCATGCCCGGCCCCTACGGGGCGGCGACATAGACGTGGTATTGTCTGCCTTACAGCTTCACCAACTCCGCCTTCATGTTTTTCAGTTCCTTTTCCAGGCGGTCTTTCTCTTTGTTGTAGTCCTGGTAGGCTTGCAGTTCAGCCTCGACAGCGGGGTCCTCGGCGGTCAGGTAGCCGCTGTTCATCGAGGCCGTGTAGCTGAACTTTTTCAGCGTGCCGTTAAAGTCGATGACCATGAACTGGCCTTCGGCGGGCCGAACCGTACCTGCGCCGAACATCTTATGGCTGATCTTACAGTCAGTCAGGTCGGGCAGTTTGGCGGGGTTGGCTTGCATCTCCTGCAATTTCTGTTCGCATTCGCCGATGCGGATGCACAGCTCGGCGCGGGTTGCTTTCTCCTTAGCGGCCTTGGCGCGTTCCTTTGTAGTGGCGCTGCGGGCATAGCCGCACGGGTAGAACTGCTGGGTGTAGGCCGTGTGCAGGATATCGTACACCAACAGATGTAGCTGGTCATTGATGCCGCCAAGTTCCTGCGCCACATAGGCCTTGTGCAGGGCAATAAGTTCCGGGTAGCTTTCCAGCTCGGCCAACAGGTCGTTGCACATAGTATAGTAACGTGGCAGGTCCAGTGCCGTGCCGCCGCCGAAATCAGCCTCGTAGTCAAAATATTCTGCCCAGGCCCTGGCCTCGGCCGCATTATAAAAATAGTTGTCGTGAGGTTCCCTCAGGTTCAGGAAAAACACCGCGTTGGCCGTGTTCATCGTGTACTTGGGCATCCGCGGGAACACGCGACGGAACCGGCCGTTGATCTGGTCGGCAAACAGCTCGGCGCGGCCGCGGCGCTTGGCGATATCGCCGTCATCCTCTTTGAACAGCCAGCGGAAACACTCCCGCACCAACTCTACTTCTGTCTCCCGCAGCATCAGAGTCTGCACGCCGCCGATGGGCTGCAAGGCCGGGTTGTCCAGCGCCAGCTGTGCCTGCTGCATGGCGTCCGCAAACATACCGGGGAAGTCGCTGTCCTCGATATCCCAGTTCACGCCGAAGCAGTCGGCCGCACGCCAGACCGTTCCCTCTTCGGCGGCGGTGCGGGTCTTGCAATATTGAATGTACTGTGCCAAAATCCCATTCAGATTTTCCGTGTTCAAGTGAACTCCTCCTCGTAAAAATCAGCCTTCCTATTATAAAAGGTTGAACAGGATGCGTCAACCTGTAAAAACGACAAAAAAGCCCCCTTGGGTAAGGGGGCAAAATGTATAGAATTGTAAGGCTCGGGGCCGGGCAAAGTCCGCCCTCATCCGGCCTGCGGCCACCTTCTCCTTCAGGGGAAGGCTTTACAGGCTCGAATAGCCGAAGCTGTTGACGAGGGCATCGATTTTTTTGCCCTGTTTGCACCAGGGGCAGCTGTGGGAATCGTGCGTCTCATAGTCGGGCAGGTCGTGGGTGTTGAAGATGCTGGCCACCGGGTAGCCCGCGCACTCATTCACCGAGGCGAAGATCGCCGCAATGCCGACCGCCTCGCCGCCGTAGTAGCGGATGGCCTCGATCGCGCCTTGTACAGTGTAGCCGGTGGTGACGGACGCCGCCAGCACCAGGATATGCTTGCCGGAGATCATGGGGGCCGTGTTCTCGCGGAACAACAGCTGGCTGCCGGTGGTATGCTCCGGCGTGACAACGTAGATGGTTTGGTGGGCGTTCATGTTGACGTAGCCGGACTTGGTCAGCTCACTGGCCATGCAGGCACCGATGACTTCAGTGCCGTCCAGACAGAGGATGGTGTCCACGATGGTCGTCGCCTTGTAGGCGCGGATCAACTCTGCGGCGGCGGCACGGGCCTCAGACAGGCGGAACTTGGTCAGCGTGACGTCTATGTAATAGTTGATATGGCTATGGCTGGTAGCATAGTGCCCCTTGCTGACGCGCAGCTGCAGGTTCGGTTTGCCGGTGGGCAGTTTAACAAGATTCATCGCCATGGTGGAGTCCTCCCTTTAACTCTTTATAGGTATATTGTACAAATTTTCACAGTGAAAAACAAGGAACGCTTTACCCAAAATCCAAGGGTGATTTTTGGGCAGTTTTGCGGGGAAAACTGGACACGGCGGCGGAAAAATGGTATACTGGACACAAGTTTAAAGTGGGGAGGTTTGCGGACATGGGTTACAAGCTGGTGCCGTACAACGGCGATACGGTGGCGGTGCCGCAGCTGGTGTTCACCCACCTTGCCCAGGCCGGCGGCGACACGATCCGCGCGGCGCTGTACATTTTGCAGACCGGCGACACCGACCCCCGCACGATGGCTCGGACGCTGGGGCTTCCCAGCATAGAAGCCGCCAAGCGTGCCCTGCAATACTGGGCTGGTGCCGGATTGCTGGAAAACGAGCGCGGCGGCTCCCCTGCCCCGGCGGCAGAGCCGCGTCACGCCGATTTGGCCAGCATGGCAAACGACCCCTATGTGGCGGTGCTCAGCCAGGAATCCCAGACCATCTTTGGCAAGGGCATCAGCCGCAATGAGTTACAGCGGCTGGTGGACCTGTACCAGATCGACGGCTGGAAACCCGACGTAATTTTGCTCTGCTGCGCCGAGGTCGCCCGCCTGGGACGGCGCACCGTGGGCGCGGTAGCCCACCTGCTGTCCCGCTGGCGGGAGGACGGCGTTGAGACCGGAGAGGACGCCGAGCGTTGGCTGAAACGCGCAAAACAGCGGGAGGACTGGTGCAGTGATGCCGCCGCCCAGTTTGGCATTGCGCCGCGCGATTTGACGAACTGGGAGCGCCGCGCCATCGCCCGCTGGCACGAGGAAATGGGCGTTGGGCATGAGATGATTGACGAGGCGTTGCTGCATGCCAACGGAAAAAACACCGTGCGGTATGTGGACGGCATCCTGCGGGCCTGGCGTGCCCAGGGCATCACCACCGTGGAGGCTGCCCGCAAGCAGGGCCAGCTGGAAGGCAGCAACATTGTGATGACCGAGCGCCCCGGCACCCAGCAGCCGGCCGCCAGCGCCCAGAAAGACCTGTTCAACCGCAACTGGGCCGCTATGTTTGACGAGGAGGGCTAACCCATGCGCACAAAAGATGAACTATTCCGCGCCGCCCAGCGGGAGGTTGCCGGGTACCGCCAGCAGGCTGTAATGCAGGCCGAGACGACCCGCCGCGCCGCCTACGCCGCGCACCCCGCCCTGGCCGAAGCGGACGCTGCCCACATACGGGCGGGCCTAGGCCTGGCAAAGGCCGCCGCACTGGGCAGTAGCATGGACGCCGCCCGTGCCGCGCTGGCCCGCGCCGATGAAACGCTGGCCGCCGCTGTGAAAGAGGCCGGGTACGACGAGAGCGCCTTTAAACCCGCTTACCGCTGCCCCCTGTGCGAGGACACCGGGATGCGGGGCGGCATCCCCTGCCGCTGTGTGGCCGATGTGGCCCGCCGCCTGCGCCGGGAGGAGATCAACGCCGCCAGTCCGCTGGGGCTATGCCAGTTTTCCAGCTTTGAGGTGGAGCGGTACGGCACCAATGTGGAGCCGGAGCTGGGCATTTCCCCGCGGGAATACATGGGCAAGCTGCTGAATTACTGTAAGAACTACGCGGCCCGATTCAGCGCCAACAGCCCGAATCTGCTGTTCATGGGCCACAGCGGCCTGGGCAAGACACATCTGGCGCTGGCGATTGCAGATGCCGTGCTGGAAGGCGGGCATGATGTACTGTACACCAGTGCTGCCGCGCTGGCCGCCCAGCTGGGCAAGGAGCACTTTGACTACACCAACAATGAGGAATGGCTGGCCGCCTGCCAGGAGGCTGACCTGCTGATTCTGGACGACCTGGGCACCGAGTACATCACGCCGCTGACCATCAGTGTGCTGTATGAGCTGATCAACACCCGGATGCTGACCCACCGCCCAACAATCTATACCACAAATATTATTGACCAGAATATTTTTGTAGCCCGCTACACCGAGAAAGTTGCCAGCCGTATGCTGGGCGGCTGCAAGATGTTCAAGTTCTTTGGGGAAGATCAGAGATTAAAATAAAAATGGGATAGGAACCGCACAGGTTCTTATCCCACCTTTTTATTACCGCTATTGTAGAGGCCTGGTATGCTCGGCCTGCGCGTACAAGGCAGATGCGCAATTATGGGGCGAGGCTGCGGGCCGCACATATGCAACCCCTCAACCATCAGGTCAATAGCGTGCGTAGAGGAAGCTGCCGCCGCCAAGGAACCGCCCCATAAAGAGGAATGCGAAGATGCAGACCTCGTATACAGCCCAGCGGGCCGGGGTGGGCAGGGCGGCAATTTTTCCGCGCAGGCTGACGCCGCGCTCGTGGGCGGCATCCACGCCCAGCAGAATGGCAATGCCTGCAAAGAGCATAAGCTGCTCCAGCCTGCTGGTCAGGCCCAGCTCCCAATAATTGCTGAACACCGCATGGCCGCCATTGAGTAGGATGCCTTTGAATACATCTGCTGCATTGCCCAGGCTGCTGGCCCGGAAAATCATAAACAGTCCAGCCAGAATGCAGAACGTGCCCAGCACCCGCAGTGCGTGACGCAGTTTGCCGCTGCGGCGGTGCGGCAGGTGGTTTTCCACCGCCTGGCAGACGCCATGCAGGCCGCCCCAGACGAGGTACGTCAGCCCTGCGCCGTGCCACAAGCCGCTGACAAGGAAGGTCAGAATCAGGTTGCGGTCCTTTTTTGCGGTGCTGCACCGGCTGCCGCCCAGCGGGATATAGACGTAATCCCGCAGCCATTGGGACAGGCTGATATGCCACCGCGCCCAGATATCCCTGACGGAATCCGCAAAGAAGGGCTGGCGGAAGTTTTCGGGCAGCTCCAGCCCCAGCACCTCGCCGAGGCCAAGGACAATGTCCGTGTAGCCGGAGAAGTCCGCGTAGAGCTGCACGGTGAACAGCACACCACCCAGCAAAAGCTGGGTGCGGTCAAAGGCGGCGGGGTTGGCGAACACGGCGTCCACCACCACGGCGGCGCGATCCGCCACCGCAAACTTTTTAAAGTAGCCCCACGCGCTGCGCTGCGCGCCGCGCCACGCCCGGGCGGTATCCCATTTTGTGGGGCGGTCCAGCTGGGGCATGAGCTTGTTGTAGCGGTTGAAAGGTCCCTGGGTGATAGACAAAAAGAACGACGCATAGCACAAAAGCCGCAGGTATTTTTCTTCCGGCAGCATACGTCCCCGGCGCACATCGCAGAGGTAGCCCGCCAGCTGCAGGGTGAAGTACCCAAGCCCCAGCGCCCCCGCCAAGGTACCATGCCAGCCCAGGGCGGCGGGCAGGTACTTGAGCAAGGCCAGCGGCAGCAGCGCGGCGGCCAGCCCCGCGTAAAAGATGCCTTTTTCCGCCGCGCGACGGGCGCACCACCAAACCAGAAACGCGCTTGCCAGCAGCACCGGCAGCGTCCGCCAGGAGAGCACGGCGTAAAATACCAGGCTGGCCCCCAGCATCAACTGCCAGCGGCGCGGCGGCGGGCAGGCAAACCAAAGCCCCGCCAGCACCGCTGCGAACAGCACAAAACCGGGTGATGTCACAGCGAGCATAGTGGGGCCTCCTTGTATAGATTATTGTTGCGATTACATTTTTGCCATAAGGATGGAATCATCCGGCGTTAGGGTCAGTTTTTCTTCCACCGTGGGGTAGAAAATTTCGTCCACGGCCTTCCCTGCCGCGCGTTCCTGAATCGTTTGGCAGAGGATGGCAGTGAACTTTTCCGCGCCTGCACCGTTCAGGTGGTGCGCATCGGAGAAGTCCTCAATTTTCAAATTGAGATCGCGCTGCAGGCGGTAGAGGGAGAAATCCCAGTATTCCAGGCCCGCGTGCGCGGTGCAAAAATCCTGCAGGGCATCCACATAGGCTTGGTAGTTTTGCGTGTTGTACAGATAGCCGCTGGGCAGCGGAGCCGTGAACAGCACGAGTTGGATGCCGTTTTCTTGACAAAAATCGGTAATTTTGTTCAGGTATTCCCAGCCAAAGTCAGAGAGCGGCGCGTCAGGGTCGACATTCAGCAGCGTGGCAAAGCCGTCCTGCGGGATACCCGCGGTGTAGACGAAGCCCCGGCCGCGGTAGGCCTCACCGCTGTCCTCGTAGGTTACATAGCGGTAGCTGTCCGTCGTGTAGCCGTCGGCCAGCTTGGCCTGCCACAGCGCAGGCATCCCGGACAGCGACGCTATGCCATGGCGGGCGGGCAGCAGCAGATCGGCAAAAGCCGCCAAGCCGCCCATCTCCCACAGGTACTCATAACGGTTGGGCGAAAGGGCGTTCATGTGGTCGACCAGCAAGTAGCAGGCCAGCGGCACATTGCTGGATGCACTTTCGTTGTAACCGGTGTAGAACATTTCAAGATATACGGTCTTTAGGTCGTTCTGCGCAGCGGCTTCTTTGAGCATATAGTAGGAGCCGTCCGGCAGCTGCTGGGACGACCCGGCGTTAAAGCTGTGGGTGCCCAGCGCGGCGTCCACGGCGGCGGGATCCACGCTGCGGTAACAGTGGGACGAACCAAGGAACAGTGTATCGATATTGCCCGCATCCCGGTACAATTCTTGCAGCATCACACGGGAGTAGGAGTGTACGTCATCCACCAGCAGAAAATCCGCAGCCGCCAGCAGTGCCGCCGTAAGCAGCACAAACAGCGCGGCGGCCGCCGCTTTTTGCAGGAAGGAGTGTTTCATAGCGTTTTTCCTATCAGCGTTCAATTTTCATGTGGGGGTGCTTCGGCGCGTAGGCGGCCACATCCAGCGTCCAGGTCGTATTGCCGTCAGCATCCTCGGCGGTCTTGGCAAAGCCGAATTGAGCGTAAAATTCACGCACCATAGCGTTTTTAGCCGTGGGATAGTAGTAGCCCACAATGGTCTTGATGCCGCGGGCGGCGGCCTCGGCTACGAGAGTGTCCATCATAGCATCCTCCATGCCGCGCTTGAGCACGCGGCAGCTCATGAGCCACAGGCGTATATGCAGTGCGCCGCCCTGCTGCTGGCCCGCCACAACGGTGACGATGCCGTTATCGCCGAACTTATCCACGAGCTTACCGCACAGGCTGATATAGGCAGCATTCTCGGCCATAGCGTGGATATCATCCTCGGAACAACGCAGCGTCGTCAAATTGAACTGGTTGGACTTGTTGGTGAGCTGGGCAATGCGCTGGATGTACAGTGGTTCAAAGCCCTTGACCGTGGCGGTCATTTCCAGGCTGTCGAGATACTGGCCGTAGTCGGTGAAAGCCGCCTGGGCCTTGGCGCGCTCGGCGTTCTGGTGGTAGAGTTCGGTCTTTTTCAAATCCTCTTTCGAGAGGGCCGTGACCTCAAAGTAGCCGCCGTGATCCAGCGTTTTGATGTAGTTTTCGGCGCCGTCCAGCGCGGGCACTGCCACGCCGGGCACCTGGGCGGCCACGATGGCGCGCTCTGCCGGGTTGTCATCGGCAAAAACAAAGCTATCCGCGCCGAGGTTCAGCTCGGACGCGATGGCCTTGAGGTTCAAGTCCTTTGGCTCCCAGTTGGCCTTGATGGCGACAAAATCGTCGGGGCGCAGCACGCCGTCCGGGTGGTTCAGGCCCGCCAGCGCGTTGGCCTCGTCGTTTTTGGAGTCGACAGCCAGGATAACGCCGATGGATTTCAGCGCCTTGCAGTAGCTTTGGAACTCGGCGTAGACCTGGCCTTCGGGCACTTCGGGGCCGATGGCAAGGCCGTCCACACCGTCGTCGCCGACGATGCCGCCCCAGAGCGTATTGTCCAGGTCGAGCACAAGCGCTTTTTTGTTGCGGCCGTACAAGGACTTGATGATATTGGCCACGCTGTTGGCCAGCGAAGGGATAGCGTCCAGGCACATGGCATATTTGTACATATGCCAGAAGAAGGCGTCGCCCCAGGCGGTCAGGCCGTAGTCAGCGGAAAGATAGTCGATATCGTTGATATAGAAATGTTCATGCGATGCGGCGTAGGCGTAGAATTTCTGGTTCAGACGGCTGATGAAATTGGAGCGGCCGTGGGGATCCCAGATATCGCGGTTGCCCATGAGTCGATAATTAGGCCTATCAAAGTTATTCTGGATGACCGGGCAGGCGAATTTTCGTTCCAGCGCCTGCCACATTGTCTCAAAATGGGCATACTGCGCGTCCAGCATGGCATCAATATCGGCTTCGCTGTCGGCGGTGGTGGGCAAGGCGGTCAGGTTGCGCCAGTTGGTGTGGATGTATATGACATCCGGGTGGAAGTCGTCCAGCTCGGGCGTACCGAACATGGCGTCCTGCCAGTACTGGGCGTACTCGCTCTGGTAAAACTCTGCCTCGATGCCGTATTGCAACAGAAACAGCCCCAGCTGGTCGGCCACTTCGTTGGTGGTCGAACCGCCGAGGATGGCGATTTTTTTGTGCAGCGGGTGGGGGTTCTGGGCCAGCAGCTCACGCCGCAGCTTGCGCTTTTTCCGCAGCAGGGTCTCGGTATCGAGAGGGTAATGGAAGCAGTCCATGGGAAGCTCCTTTCAACGTCAAAAGGCTTCCCCATCGGGGGAAGCTGTCTGCGAAGCAGACTGATGAGGGCAAAGCCTGCCGGCACCACCTGTCTGCGGGGGATGCCACTGAAAAGCCTGCCCTCATCCGGCCTCGCCAGCTCGGCCACCTTCAGTCTTCGCGCTAAGAGCCGCCTGCGGCGGTTGCGCTCCGACACGCACCTGCGGGTGCAGCCCCGCGGGGAAAAGGCTTTTTACTGCATCTCCGCCAGTGCGCCCTTCAATGCCTGGGCGATCTGGTCGGGGCAGCTGGTGGGCTTGCGGCCGCAGGTCGTGCCTTCCATGCGGGCGATGGCGTCCTCGGCCTTCATGCCGGGCAGCAGCTTGGCGATGCCCTTCAGGTTGCCGTCGCAGCCGCCAAGAACCTGCACGCTCTTGATGGTGTGGTCGTCGTTCAGTTCCACAACGGTGCGGACGGAACAGGTGCCTTTGTTGTTGTACGTGTAAGTCATGATGTATTGCTCCTTAAATTTTATTGCTCTTTTATTTTGCCTTTTTCCAGGTTGCCTTGCGCGCCTTGGCAATGTCGCCGATGCGTGCAATCATTTCGTCACTGGTGGAGAATGCCCCCACCGGGCGCGGGGTCACGGTGTTGATGCCGTGGTAGTCCGTGCCGCCGGTAACGATCAATCCGTTTTCTTTTGCCAGGCGGGCAAGCTCGGCCTTGTCCTCCGGCGTGTTGCGGGGGTGGTTGATCTCGACGCCGTCCAGCCGCCCGGCTGCGATCAGCTCCCGGGCCAGCTCCATGCTGTGGTAGACGCTGGGGTGGGCCAGCACGACCACTGCGCGGCTTGCCTTGATGACCTCCAGCACGGTGTCCACAGGCTCATACCGGGGCGTGTGCAGGATGCGCCCGCGCACAGGTTTCAGGCCGAAAAGCGATTTGTATACCGTATTATACATACCGTCGGCCAGGCCGTACTGCCACAGCACCCGCATGACCTGGGCTTTGAACAGCGTGCCGCTGTCCCTGGCGAGTTCCAGCGCTTCCTCGGTGCGGAACTGGGGGCAGATTTGTTCCAGCTCCTTGCAGCTTTGCAGCATAGCGGTCAGGCGGCGCTCGGCCATCATGGCGGCGAAATCCGCCAGCGGGGCGCAGTCGTCCGGCCAGTAGCAGAGCAGGTGGACGCGGTGGGCGCGCTCATAGTCGTAGGCGGTCAGCTCAGTGGCCGGGATGAGGTGGACGCCGTTCTGCACCGGATGGGCGTAGGCGTACCGCACGCTCTGGATGGAATCGTGGTCAGAAACCGCCAGGTGGGTCATCCCCGCGCAGGCCGCCAGAAACGGTAGCTTGTCCACCGGGGTCGAGCCATCGGAGTAGGTCGTATGGGTATGCAGATCACCGGGCATAGCGCGTCACCTCACTTGCAGATACTATGGGACATATTATTATACTACAAGTTGAGGGAGAATTGCAAGTAGGGGCGAGCAGTGCTCACCCCTACAAATTTTACGCTATTTTCTCTCTTTTTTCAGTTCCTCCAGATACGCCGTCAGCTCGTCTATGTCGGCATCGGTCAGGGTATCGGTTTCTGCCAGGGCGGCGACGAAGCTGCGGGGGCTGCCGCCGAACAGGCGGTGCCACGCGCTTTTGCTCTCGGCGGGCAGGTATTCACTGCGGGTCAGGGTTGCGGTGTAAAGGTACCCCCTCCCCTGCTTTTCGCGGGTGACACAGCCCTTTTCTTCCAGCCGGGCCAGCAGGGTCAACAGCGTGGTGCGGGCGCGGGGCGGGCCGGGCAGGGCGGTTTCCAATTCGGCGGCGGTCAGGGGTGCGGCGGCATCCCACAAAGCGTTCATGATTTCCAGCTCTGCATCGGGCAGGCGTTTGATTTTTGGCATGGGCGTCTCCTTTTAATCCAAGCTGTGGCCGCCGGCAATGACCGTGCGGGCGTCGTACGGCATCTCGGTAATAGGTGCAGTCTGCTCTCCGTTCGGGCCGACAATCACCGTGCGGGCGGCAGTGTCGCCGTTGTAGACATAGAAGATGTATTCCTGCACGCCCGCCCACGTGGCGGTCAGGTAGTCGCCGTCGCGGGTGAACGCCCATACGCCGCAGTCGTCGCCCTCGGCCACAACGTAGTCGGGGATGGCGTCGGTCTTGGGCGCGGTGAAATCCAGCGCATTCAGCTCATCGTAGGTCAAAAAGTACGGCAGGCTGTTCCAATCTCGACCCCCGGTAAAGTCGATGTTCAGCATCAGCAGGGCATCGGCAAAGGTGTGGAAATCCTGATTGCGGTAATATAGGTAGGTTTCCAGCTCGGCCTGCGGCCAGTCGGCGGGGGTGCCAAAATCCCGTGCGCCCGCCTGGGCCAGCGCGTTGCATTGGTGTACCAGGGTGCGGTACTGGCGGTTGGTCAGCCGCAATTCCCGCGCGGGGTCGATCGTGCCGAAGTGGGCCGTCTCGCCGGTGTTGTTCTGCTGCCAGCCACTGACAAGCTCGCAGGGTTCGCTCTCGTCATAGGGCACGGCGATATAAATATAAAAATCACCCTCGCCATACTGTGGGCCCAAGAAAAGTTTTTCCGGCTCGAGTTCTGCTTCAAAGTTCACCTTGGCGAACGTGCCTTTGCCTGCGTTCAGAAAGTCCTGCCAGGTCGTGCCGTCCGCGCGGGGTTCCTGCAAAATGGCGGCCAGATTTTCGTTTTCGGCACTTTCGGCGGCGGGGTCCTCGACCAGCGAGGTCATACCGCCGTTGAACTTGTAGCCCCACAGGGTCGGCAGGCACTCGTCCCAGAAGTAACTGTCCACGCGCCGTGTGGCGGTGAGCTGCTGCTCCGTGGGCAGCTGACGGTTGATGTCCTTGATCTCCGCAAGGGCTTCTTCTGTCGAGGGCGTCGCAGTGGGCGCGGGTTCGGGTGTCTCCTGTGTTGGGGTATCGGCGACTTGACAGGCCACCAGGCCGCCCGCACAGCAGGCGGTCAGAGCCAGTGCGGCCAGCAAAGTGCGGCCCCGGCGTTTGGGGGCAGTGTCCCATAGCGCGGCAAGGCGCTGCTTGAACTGGCGCTTGTTCAGCGCAAAACCGCTGGTCAGAGCCGGGCCGCGGCTGCGGCGCACGGCGGTCATCAGGGCATCGGCGTAGGCCGTGCGGTAAGCAGCGTCGCGGCCGTGCAGGGCCTCGGCGTCGCAGGCTTCCTCGATATCACGGCCCGCGCGGGCGGCCAGCATCCAGACAGCCGGGTTGTACCAGTGCAGGATGCACACCAGCGTGAGCAGCAGCTTTTTCGCGACGTCATGTCGTTTTATGTGGGTCAGTTCGTGAACCAGCATACAGTCCGCACCCTTGGGGGCTTCGCCCGCAGGGACGAGCAGGACGGGATGCAGCGCCCCCGCCACCATGGGGCTGCGCACCAGCGGCGTGGCCTGCATTTGCGGGCATTGGCCCTGCGGCAGGGCGTCACGCCAGCTTTTAGCCACCGGCTGCGCGTTGCGGCCCACGCGAATACGCCAGACGGCATAGCCGCCGAACTGGTAGAGTGCAACAGCCATGACGCCCAGTTCCCACGCGAGGGCCGCCAGGTTGCCCCAGTTTGTATCGATGGCAAGACGTTCCAGCACAGTACGCCGGCCGGTTTGCAGTTCCGCGCGGGGCACGATGTAATGCATCGTGTTGTCGTCGGCTGTGGTCGTGCGGTAGGGTACGTTGGCGGCGGGCTTCGTGGTGGTTTCCTCCGTCAGGGCGGTCATCTGGGTATAAAACGGCTGAGCGCTGACCGTCACCGCCGCCGGGGCCTGAGGCAGAAGCGCCCGAACCGGCACGAGGAACAGCACCGCCAGCGCCACCCACAGGCGGCAGAGCCACCGCGGGCCATACCGTTTTTGCAGCTTGGGGGCTGCGGCCAACAGGGCCAGCACCACAAGGCCCAGCAGCAGGCCTTGCACCAGAAAGGCGATGAAAAGCGGCAGGAACATGGTGGGCCTCCTTTTGATTCTACGGTTGTAGAAGATTTGATTTGATTTTATTCTACAAGTGTAGAATTGTATTGTCAAGTGGCATGGGTGACGAATTATTGGGGGAGTTTTTGGGGAAAGTGCGCAGTGGTGGAGATGCACGGAAGGGATGAATTTCTCCCCTACAAATAGCGGGATAGTCTACGGCAGCATTTGTGTAGTGGGCGGTGTCCTCGGCGTCCCGCGGAGGGGTCAAGGCCCCCTGCATAGGCGGTCGTCTGCCTTACACGCGCGGGCCGGGCATGCCCGGCCCCTACATGGGCGGCGACAAAAAAGCGCACCGCGTCCCAAAACAGACACGGTGCGCTTACTTACGCTATCCTAAATTTTACGCCAGCAACGGCTTGCAGGCCTCGGCCAGCTTTTCCTTCTTGGCTTCAGCCTCGGCAAGGTCCTTGCCCTTGGTGGTGAAGTAGGTCTTGATCTTCGGCTCGGTGCCGGAGGGACGCACGACGACGGTTGCGCCGCTTTCCAGCGTATAGATCAGGACATTGGCGGCAGGCAGACCGGTTTCCTCGGGCTTCTTATAGTCAACGACCTTGACGACCTTGTCACCGGCAAAGTCCTTCGGCGGGTTGTCGCGCAGATCCTGCATGATGCCCGCCATCTTGTCCATGCCGGACAGGCCCGGGAACTCGAAGCTGTCAACCTTGTTCAGGTAACGGCCATACTCGGCGTAGATGCGCTCCAGTTCTTCCTTGATGGAGGAGCCCTTGGCGCGGTAGTAGGCGGCCATCTCGCAGATCAGCATCGAGCCGATGATGGCGTCCTTGTCGCGGACATAGGGGCCAGCCAGGTAGCCGTAGCTCTCCTCAAAACCAAAGATGAAGCGGTCAACCTCACCGGCGGCTTCCAGCTTGGCGATCTGGTCGCCGATCCACTTGAAGCCGGTCAGGACGTTGCGGCACTCGACGCCGTAATGCTCGGCAACCTTGTCAGCCAGCGGGGTGGAGACGATGGACTTGCACATGACAGGGTTCTTCGGCATGGTGCCCTGCTCGATACGGCCTGCACAGATGTAGTCCAGCAGCAGAACGCCGACTTCGTTGCCGGAGAGCAGCTCATAGCTGCCATCCTTGCACTTGACGGCGATGCCCACGCGGTCTGCGTCAGGGTCGGTAGCCAGCATCAGATCAGCGCCGGACTTCTCGGCCAGTTCCAGACCCAGGCGCAGAGCCTCAAAAATTTCGGGGTTGGGGTACGGGCAGGTCGGGAAGTTGCCGTCGGGTTCCTTCTGCTCGGGCACAATGGTGATATCGGTGATGCCGATGTCGCCCAGGACATGAGTGACGGGCACAAGGCCGGAGCCGTTCAGCGGGCTGTAGACCAGCTTGAGACCGGCAGTCTTGCAGATGCCCGGGCGGATGGAGCGGGCCTCGATGGCGGCATAGAGGGCATTGATGCAGTCCTCGCCGACATACTCGATCAGCCCCTGGGCCAGACCATCCTCAAAGGAAATGAGCTTGGCCCCGGTCAGGATATCCGTCTTTTGGATCTCGGCGTAGACAATGTCGGCGGCCTCATCGGTCATCTGGCAGCCGTCCGGGCCGTAGGCCTTGTAGCCGTTGTACTTGGCGGGGTTGTGGCTGGCCGTGACCATGATGCCCGCGTTGCAGTTGTAGTAGCGGGTGGCAAAGCTCAGCGCGGGAACCGGCATAAGGGCCTTATAGATGCGGACCTTGATACCGTTGGCGGCCAGCACCTCGGCAGCGGTCTTGGCGAACAGGTTGCTCTTGATGCGGCTGTCATAGCTGATGGCAACGGTCTGGCTGCCGCCCTGGGTCTTGACCCAGTTGGCAAGGCCCTGGGTGGCCTGGCGGACAACGTAAATATTCATGCGGTTGGTGCCTGCACCGATGACGCCGCGCAGACCGGCGGTGCCGAATTTCAGGGCCACGGCAAAGCGGTCCTGGATGGCGGCATCGTCGCCCTTGACGCTTTCCAACTCAGGTTTCAGGTCGGCGTCGTCCAGCTCTGCGGCGAGCCAGCGCTCATACATATCTTGATACATAAGTAAAACACCTTCACTTTCCATAGGAAATACTAACTTAGGTATACTCTAAATATACCAACTTTGCCGTACTCTGTCAATCGAATTTTGTTTATTTTTGCCTGATTTTTACAGTTTCTTTCGCCTTTCGCCCTTGCCAAACGGCGTTTTCCAGTGTATAGTGAAGGTATCTGCTCTGCGCATCGATGATTATATCCAAGGAAAGCCGTGGACCCATATGAAACATACGCCTGAACTCATCGTCATGCTGACTCACAACGACGTCACTGTGCCCGATGCCGCCGCAGTCTTTGCCCGGTGTCAGCACACCCGCGCCCGGTATTGGGGCTTTAAAGAGGAAGGGCTTCCCTTCGCCGAGATGCAGGCCCTGTTTGCCCAGATGAAAGCCTGCGGCAAGACGACCTGTTTGGAGGTCGTCGCCTACACTGAGCCAGAATGCCTGCGCGGGGCCGAAATGGCCGCTGCCTGCGGGTGTGATATCCTGATGGGTACGGTCTACTCTGACGCCGTTCATGCCTATTGCCGCGCCCATGGGCTGCGGTATATGCCCTTCGTCGGGCAAATTTCTGGCCGTCCCTCTATCCTGCACGGCACCCCGGCGGGGATGATCTGCGAGGCCGAGGGCTATTTAGCCAAGGGCGTGGACGGCATTGATCTGCTGGGCTACCGCTATACCGGCGACGCGGCGGCGCTGAACCGTGCGTTCATCGCGGCGGTCCATGCGCCGATCTGCCTGGCGGGCAGTGTGAACAGCTTTGCCCGGTTGGATGAAATCAAAGCTGCCGGGGCCGCGTATTTCACCATCGGCAGCGCCTTTTTTGCGCACGCTTTTGGCGGGGATATCGCCGACCAGATCAACACCGTCTGCGACTATATGGAGGCCCCGTATGCTTGAGCGTTGGTACCCCACGGCCCATGTTCCCAGTGTATTTGCCATCGACTATGAAAAGCTGGCCGCGCTGGGCTACAGAGGCATTTTGTTTGACATTGACAACACGCTTGTCCACCACGGCAACGATTCCACGCCCGAGGTGGATGCGCTGTTCCGCCATATCCACAGCCTGGGGCTGAAAACACTGCTGCTCTCCGACAATTCTGCCGCGCGCATCGAGCGATTCAACCGCAATATCCGCACGCTTCTTATTGCCGAGGCGGGCAAGCCCGACCCCGCTGCCTACCGCCGGGCCTGCGCCATGCTGGGCCTGCCGCCCGAGCAGGTCGTCTGCGTCGGCGACCAGCTGTTCCGGGATATCCGCGGCGCAAACCGCGCCGGGCTGGACAGCATCCTGGTGGATTTCATCCGGCTGCCCGGCGAGACGCACTATGGCAAAAAGCGTGTGCTGGAAAAAGCCATCCTCTGGTTTTACCACCGTGACCCGCGCCGCCGGGGCCGTCTGGACGGCATAGGAAAGTGAGGCAGTTTCATGTTCTGCGATATCAGCCCGACCTGTTACAAAATTGCGCTGCAAAAGGAAATCTGCAAGCGCCATATCAAGAATTTTTTCGCGCAGGAAAACTATGCCGACACGCAGGATACCGCGCCTCTGCCCTGCATAGTGGCGCAGTACAGTTCGCACCTCATCAAGCGCGGCAAGGGCATCGACCCAGTCTTGCAGGAGAACAAGGCCGTCAACATCCGCCTTGCCAATGAAAGGCTCAACGGCATTCTCATCCGCCCGGGTGAGACGTTTTCCTTCTGGCATCGGGTGGGCAAGACGACCAAGCGCAAAGGCTACCGGGATGGGCGGATTTTGGTGCGTAATCATATTCTGCCGGGCATCGGCGGCGGGCTGTGCAACCTGGCAAACACGATTCACCGCGTTGTGCTGGTAAGCCCTCTGACCGTGACCGAGTTCCACAAGCACTCCGACGCGCTGGCCCCCGACGAGGGGCCGCGGGTGCCGTTCAGTTCCGGCACGTCGGTGTTTTACAATAACGGCGACTACCGTTTTAAAAATGAGACGGACCAGACGTTCCAGCTGCTGTTGTGGTGCGATGAGGACAATCTCTACGCCGAGCTGCGCTGTGAGCGCCCCCTGCCCTGCCGCTACCGCATTGTGGAGGAAGGGCACCACTTCCAAAAAGAGGGCGGCAAATATTACCGTGTGTCGAAGATTTACAAGGAGACACTGGACGCACAGACCGGGCAGCTGCTGCACCGGGAGCTTGTGCTGGACAACCATTCCGAAGTCATGTATGACCCCGCGCTGATTCCCGGCGTGGAAAAACTGTAAAGGGAGCCGCCTATGTATGCAAAAGTGACAAGCCTCGGCGTGACCGGGTTAGCCGGGTACATCGTGCAGGTGGAGGCCGATCTGTCCGGCGGGCTGCCGCAGTTCAATCTGGTGGGCCTGCCGGATTCGGCGGTGAAGGAGAGCAGCGAGCGGGTGCGCAGCGCCATCAAGAACCTGCACTACGAGTGGCCCGCCAGCCGTATTACCATCAACCTGGCCCCCGCCGACGTGCGCAAGACCGGGCCGGTATATGACCTGCCGGTGTTCGTGGGCATTCTGGCCGCGCAGGGCAAGCTGCCCGTCCCCGGCGGCGAACGGGCGTTTTTAGGGGAGCTGGGCCTGGACGGCACATTGCGCCCCGTGACCGGCGTTCTGCCCATGGCGATGGCTGCTGTGCAGAACGGCGTGAAGGAGCTGTTTCTGCCCGCCGAGAACGCTGCCGAAGCCGCTGTGGCCGAAGGGCTGACCGTCTACCCTGCCCGCAGTGCCCAGGATGTTGTGCTGCACCTGTGCGGCGCGGATCCCATCACTCCGGCCACGCCCGAAGGGTACGATGAGAACGGCGTCTGGCTGGGGCCGGATATGGCCGATGTGCGCGGGCAGAGCGAAGCCCGCCGCGCCATGGAGGTTGCCGCCGCAGGCGGGCACAACCTGCTGTTGGTCGGCCCGCCGGGTACCGGTAAGTCCATGCTGGCAAAGCGGCTGCCGGGCATTCTGCCGCCGCTGACCTATGAGGAAGCGTTGGAAACGAGCGCGATTTATTCGGTGGCCGGGCTTTTGCGCGGCGGCGCGGGACTGGTCAGGGAAAGGCCGTTCCGCAGCCCGCACCACAGTGTCAGTTCCACCGCCATCGTGGGCGGCGGGTCTGTGCCCCGCCCCGGCGAGGTGAGCCTGGCCCACAACGGTGTGCTGTTTTTGGATGAGTTGCCGGAGTTTGCCCGCGACACACTGGAGGTGCTGCGCCAGCCGTTGGAGGATGGCAAAGTCACGGTCAGCCGCGTGCATGGGTCGGCGTCCTACCCCTGTAAGTTTATGCTGGTGGCAGCCATGAACCCCTGCAAGTGCGGCTACTTAGGCCACCCGACGCGGGAGTGTACCTGCACGCCCAGTGCCGTGGATGCCTACCGGCGGCGCATTTCGGGGCCGCTGCTGGACCGTATCGACCTGCACGTTGAAGCGCTTCCGGTGGAATATGACGATTTGGCGTCGGAGTTAGGCGGCGAGCCGAGTGCCGACATCCGCGCCCGGGTCATGGCCGCCCGCGCCTTGCAGCGGGAGCGGTACAAGGCCCTGCGCGGCGTGCGCTGCAACGCGCAGCTGCCTTCCAGTGCGCTGCGCCGCTACTGCCGCATGACCCCCGCCGCCGAGAAAATTTTGCGCGGCGCATTTGAACGGCTGGGATACAGCGCCCGCGCCTATGACCGCATTTTGCGGGTAGCCCGCACCGTGGCCGATTTGGACGGAAGTGAAGTTTTGGACGCAGCGCATCTGTCCGAGGCGCTGCAATACAGGAGTCTGGACAGGAAATATGGAATGAGGTAAAAACTCATCTTAACTTATAAATGTAGTCGAGGCTCCTGTGTACGAACATTGTTTGCCTCTACATTCTCTACGACGGTGGAAAGCATTTTTTGACATACTGAGGGGCACAACTCATTTCCGAGCTGTGCCCCCTTTTTTAGTTCTGTTGCACCTTTACAAGGAGCTTTTTCTCCCAGATTTTCAGATCCAAAACCGCCTTTATCACCTGTTCACGGACTTCTGTCTGCAAATCATTTTCGGTATCAATCCCATATTTTTTTGAATAAACACGCTTGTACCGATAACCTTCCCGCTTTTTGTCGTTTGGTTTTGCGATGTCTATAATTTTATTTTGAATTTTCTTTCTGTCCTCTGGCAAATTCCAGCCGCCGAGTTCAAAGACAAGCGAAAGGGATTCATCCGTTCTGCCAAACCAATAGTTATAGATGTTGCTGTTGCCCCATGACCCATTGTTTGCAGACAGCGGCGGCAGTACTGCGTCCATTTCTTTTGTGTGGAAGCACAGCCAGGAATCCGTTGAATTTTCGTCAAAAACGATACTGCCCTCATCGCTCATCTGCTGTAGGGTTTCTCTGACCGCCGCTGCGATTTGCCCGCGGTTATTCACGCGGTGTTCAAATATGAGGTCCAGTGCTTTTTGATGTTTTTTGTATATTTTATCGCATATCTCTATCAACTGTTGGTCGTCCACAATATCTCTCCTGATAATCGCTATATAGTTGTCAATCATCAACCGCACATCCGGAATCAAGTCGATACCGCCTGAAACACTTTCCAGTGTTTCAACAATATCCAGATAGGTCATCACATCCCAGTACTCTTCATCACTCGGCAATTCCCCGTCTGGTGTCAGATACAGATAGATTCTGCAATAGTCCGGGTACGCTTTTTCAAGGATTTTTCGATACCGGTTCAGTTGGTCACTGTGCTCATGCGCACCAACCTTATTTTCAAATGCTATCAGTGTTTTTTCTTCGCTGGAGGTGAGCAAAATATCTATATCGCTCCACTCCCTCTGTACTGTAAAGCTGCAAAAATCCATCAATGCCAGTTGGAACACATCGTACCGCCCAGCACTATCATTCGCCACCAGTTTTTGCACCAGCGCTTTTACATACGCATCACCCATGCCATGGTTTTCATTTGCATTCAAAAGCCACGCCAGCATATTGCTGTGGCGAATTTCGGCCCGCGAAATTTTCAGCACATCAAACAGATTAAATTTTCCTGTCCACGGCAGCAGTTCATTTAGGCAATCAATATCCAGCAAAAATTTTTTCAATGCTTCTTCGTCTGTCACTGCTTACACCCTACCTTTCCAGAATTTCCAGCAGTTTCGCCGCGCTTTTGTCCCAGCTGTATTTTTCCAGCAGGGCGGCAGGGGCGGCGGCGGGCGGGGTGACGGCAGAAACATCGCCGGGGTTGGTGCACAAATCAATATAGGCGGCGCAGTCGCCGTAGACTTCGCGCATACAGGGGGTATCGCTGACGATGATCTCAGGCGCACCGCAGGCGACGGCCTCCAATGGAGGGATACCGAACCCCTCGTAGAGCGTCGGGAAAAGGAACGCTTTGCAGTGGGCCATCAGCGCTTTGGCCTCACCGTCGGCGACATAGCCGAGGTAGAGCACGTTGGGCAGGTCGGCCAGCCCCAGGCGCTCGGCCTCGGCGGCCAGGCTACCGCCACCCGCAATGGCAAATACCGCGTCGGGCTTTGCCTTGGCCGCGCGCAGCACCCAGGGGAAGTTTTTGTTTTTCAGCAGGTTCGCCATGCTGAAATAGTACGCACCCCTTTGCAGCTGCGGATGCTTGGCAAAAATGCCGTCATCGGGTGTCAGGCGCTGCATCTGCTGCCAGGCGTTGTAGACGATGTTCATTTTTTCCAGCGGCACACCGTAATATTTGTGAATTTCAGATTTGGAAAACTCCGACACCGTGATGATGCGCTCGGCCTTTTGGGCAATGCGGCGGTATTGCAGGCAGTGCCAGGCGGCGCTCAGGCGGTCGCGGACGGACGTATAAAAATCGCGCCGGGCACGGTAGCAGACATCGTGAACGACTGCAATGCCGCGGAAGCCGAACCATGGAATAATGTTGCACGTAGCAAGGCCCTTGGCTCCGCGCCGCTTTAAATATTCAGGGTAATCCAGCTGCTGCCAGGCAAGGCCCCGGCGGGTGCCGAAGGGCACGGCCCGGATGTTCTGGTAGGCCGGGGTGGTCACGCCCTGCGGGGTGACGATCTCCACAAAATCGGGCGGCACAATGCGATCCAGGGCGGCCAGCAACTCAATGGAATAGCGCTGGATGCCCGAGACGCGCTGAGCGAAAAAAGAGCCATCGACGGCCCAGATGGTGTTGGACATAGGGTACCTCGTTTATACATTATAGCGTGCGTCAGATGCGGGCGGAGCAGAGCCCCGCCCCTACACTGCAAATTGTTGTTTATAATGCAGGATTTTGTTGACGCTTTGGTCAAGGCGGGCTTCGGATATCGTGCCGTTTTGCACAGCGGCAAGGACAGCATCGTAGGCTTCCTGCAGGGAGTTTGGCATCAAAAGTACATCACACCCCGCTTGGATGGCCTGGACGGCAGCCTCTCCGGGAGTGTAGGCTTTTGTGATGGCGTCCATCGAAAGTGAGTCGGTGACGATCAGCGTGTTCTCTGCGTCGGGAATCATCGCAATCAGCTCCGCCGAGAGGGTCGCAGGGGTGTCGCTGCCGATCACGTTCGGCGCGGCGATGTGCCCCACCATGACAGCGTGCAGGCCGGTATCCGCCGCAAAGGGCAGCAGTTCGCAGTTTTCCAGTTCTTCGCGGGTCTTGTAGGTCACAGCCAGGTCGGTGTGGCTGTCCTCGGCAGTATCGCCGTGGCCGGGGAAATGCTTGAGCGTGGGCAGGATGCCGTTTTGCCGCAGGCCCTCCGCCGCAGCGGCGGCCATTTGGGCAGCGGTGGCGGCATCCGACGAGAAAGCACGCTCTCCGATGATGGGGTTATCGGGGTTGGTGTTCACGTCAGCATCGGGCGCAAAGTCCATATTGAAGCCGTAGGTTTTCAGGTACCCGCCGATGGTCTGCCCCATAGCGCGGGCGTTCTCAGGATCGCCCGATGCACCCACTGCGGCGGCACTGGCATAGCGGGGCAGGTCAAAGGCGTCGTTGTTCGCCAGCCGCGCGACCATGCCGCCCTCCTCATCCACCGTGATGAACAGCGGCGTGGCGCTGGCGGCCTGCAAGTCTTTATTGAAGTGCGCCAGCTGGGACGGTGACTCGATATTTTTGCCAAACTGGCAGATGCCGCCCACCGGGTATTGCTGCAGTGTCTCCCGCATGGCGTCGGTCACTTGGGTCACACCGTCGGCCCTGGGATCGTCAATGGTCTCCTGGGAGAGGGTCAAATCGAGGGCATCCGGCCGGACAATGAAAAGCTGACCGACTTTTTGTTCGAGGGTCAGGGTTGCGGCCGTGGAGGCGGGGGTTTCTGTTGGCGCGGGGGTGGCCGTGGAGGCCGAGGCGGAGGCACAAGCGGTAAGGAGAAGAGCAGCAAGGATAGGAAGGAGGGTTTTCATGGGCAGAGTTCTCCTTTCGGTTTTCGAGGGGGCGGCTGTGGGAAGGCGCGGCGGGGCGAGGCGTCCCACCCTGCAAATCAACGGATAAATGGGCATCTTCCTTACACGTGCGGGCCGGGCATACCCGGCCCCTGCAATGGCACTACCTTATATGTATAGTAGCATATTTCTCCTGCCGGGGCAAGAAAAAAGAGAGGGACAGCATCTCCCTCTCTTTTGTATCTGTTAGTCCGGCAGGCTGGCGGCGTAGTCGTTCTCGCCGCCTACCGGGTACTGGGCTACCACGTCGGTGGTCGCTGCCGTCTCGGCGGTGGCGGTGGCATCATGCAGCGTCTCCTTCGTCACGGCAAAAGCCGCCTTGTGGTCGGCGTTCACCTCATACACCACGGTAGGCGCGGCGTCGCTGGCAAGGTAGCACAGGCTGTCGGTGGTGTCGGTGGCCTCCGTGCCAAACCGCACCGTCAGGCTTGTGCCGTCGGTGAAGGTCAGCGTTGTGGTCACGTCCGGGTCATCCAAGCCGTAGGCGCTGTCTGCGTCTGGCGTCGTGATGGTCCATGCCGTCTGCATCTGTAAGATCGTGTTGGCTATCTTTTTGACGCTGCTTTGGTTCAGGGCGTAGCCCGCATCGTCGGTCAGCGTCCAGCTGCCGTCAGTCTGGGTGAAGTCCAGGTCATTCATCTGCATCGACACCACATCATCCAGCGTCTTGTCGGTCAGTGTCTGGGCCTTGTACAGGTCACGGGCAGATTTGCTCAAGGTAGCCAAATCGCTGCGTTTGACCGTGTAGGCCGCGCCGGTGTCGTCGTAGACGTAATAGACATCGGCCACACTGTTCAGCTGATCCACGGTCAGGCTGACGCTCTCCTCTCCCGCGCCGATGGCAATGGTCATCTGGGGGGTAGCGCTCTTTTCGGGCAGGTCGGTCAGGTCACTGCCCTCCAGCTTGCGCTGGGCGGTCAGGTTGGCGTAACTCTCTACAAGGCTGGCGGTTTTCGTCTGGTCCAGCGGCAATGTTGGGTCGGATTCCAGCATCCAGTCGCCGGAGCTGTTTTTGACCAACGTCACATCCTGGTTGTTGCCCGCGTAGGACAGGCGGTCGATATCTTCCACCGCAAAGCTGCACAGCGGCAGCGTCGCGTCGGTGGTATCGTCCCCGCGCTGCAATACGGCCAGCAGCACGACCAGCACCGCCATGACAATGATCAGCACCACCAGCGGCAGCATCTTTTTTGTGTTTTTCATGGCGGCTCCTTATCTGCGGCGGCGCACGACGCAAACCACCGCACCCGCAATCAGGCAGATGATAGGCAGCACCAGCGTAAACAGCACGCCCAGCGGCAGTGCGGCCGAGGTCGGCACGCTCAGCGAGGCCGCGCTCATGCTCTTAGCGCTGATGACGGCGGTCGTCTGTTCGCCATTCATCCAGTTGACGACGCTGCCCAGAAACTGCGCGTTGCCGCCGGAGACGGCCTGGTTGATGTTGGACAGCAACAGGTTCGGGCAGTTGACCCAGACGACCCGTGCGCCGGTGGTGACGTTCTCCGCCGCCACGGCCACAGCAAAGGTGCCCTCAGGGTCGGTGTCGGCTTTCTGGGCGGTCTCGGCGGTGGCGTAGTTCTCCATCGAGTAGGCTGCGTCGCCGGTGGTCAGCAGATCGGTAAAGCTGAACTCGCTGTCCTCATCGGTGGTGATGCCCTGGGCGATGGGGGTGTAGACCATCATATTCTGGGACACACCCGCCGTAATTTCGTTGCTGGCCAGCGTGGGCAGCAGGTAGGTCTGAGGGTAGCCATAGGGGTAGTGGTCGGTGTCCGTCTCGATCAAAAGACCCGGCTGGCGGGCCATGCCGCAGGCGGCCAGCAACGTGTCCAGGTTGGGCGTGTCGGTGGTAAAGTCGGTGGCCACAAACAGCTTGCCGCCGTTTGCAACGTAGTCAGTCAAAATCGTTGTTTCTGCGTCGGTCAGGTCGGCCCCGGGCGCATTGATGAGCACCGCAGCGGCATCCGCCGGGATACTGCCCGCCGTGGTCAGGTTCAACTCGGCAGTGGTGACGCCCGCGTTGTTCAGCGTGTCGGTAAAGTCGCTGGACAGCGCCGCCTCACCGTGGCCGGTCAGCTCATACAGCTGGTAGGACGTCTCCCGCGTGACCTTGGCAATGCCGGAGGTAATGGCGTTTTCCGCCTGGAAGCTGTAATTGGCGCTGCCGGTGGAGTAGTAGCTCTCCAGATCCAACTCGTACATATCGTTATAGGACAGCACATCGCTGTTGTCGCCGCTGACGAGGACGACACTGCCGGTGGAGGCCCCGTCGTACTGCTGGGCGAAGGTTGGGTAGAGCACCGGGTCGCGCTGCTGCCAGCTGAAATGGCTGCTCTCGCCCGCATAGCGGTCCAGCAGGCGGGTGATGTTGTCGTCCTCCTGCCCGCTCTCGGCCAGGTAGTAGGCCGTCACGTCGGCGTTCAGCTCATGCAGCAGGTTCTCGGTCGTCTCACTCAAGGTAAACAGCGAGGTCGTGGAAATATCGTACTGGGTGTATTTGGTGGGCAGGGCGCGGATAACCAGGTTGAGCAGAATGACCACGACCAGCGCCACGGCGGCCAGCACGCTTGCGTACAGGCCGCTGTGCAGGGCGCGTTTGCTGCCGCCCTGCGGGAGTTTCAAGTTCAATTTTTTCATAGCAATCGCCCCCTTAGTTCCAGCGGCGGCGTTCCAGCGCCTGCCCGGTCAAAAAGAGGAACAGCCCAATCACGGACAGATAGTAGGCAATGGCCGGGATGCTGAACATACCGCCCACGATGTCCGCAAAGGGTTCAAACAGGGCCAGCGCCGACAGTACGGCGTTGAAGGCCGCCAGCAGCCACGCTGGGCGCAGCTGGAACAGGATGAACAGCACGACCGCGCCGACGCAGAACACCGCAGCGCCTGCCGTCAGCCGCTTGCAGATGACGCCCACGAGGATGGCCGCAATCAGCAGCACCACGGTGAACACGATGAACGCCAGCAGGTTGCCGGTGGTGAACATCGTTTTGATACCGTTCATCAGATAAGCGACGAGCAGCGCACCGAAGGTGGCAAGGTAGGCGAGAATCTGGTTCTCGGTCAAAGCCGAGATCCAAGTACCCACGGCCAGGCAGGCTGCGCCCAGCAGGACATAGCCCAGCAGGGCGCTGTACGCTGCCACCAGTGATACCGTACCGAAGGCTTTTAAAATCAGCGGCATGAGCACCGCCGCCGCCAGCGGGATGGCGAACACGGCGACCTCGGCCAGAAATTTGCCCGCCACGATGGCCGGGATACTGACCGGGCTGGTCAGAAGCAGCTGGTCGGTCTTATTCTTGCGTTCCTCGGCAAAGCTGCGCATGCTGATGGCCGGCAGCAGGAAGAGCAAGATCATCGTCATGGTGTAGAGCACCGACGCGAAATCCGACGAGGCGTAGAGCAGGTTGCGGTTCGTGTAGTACAGTCCCAAAAAGAACAGACTGACCGCCGCTATGACCCAGCCGATCATACCGGTAAAGTAACTTTTGACCTCACGCTTAAAGATTGCTGTCATCGCCGTTCGCCTCCTTTTCCTCGGTTTGCGTCTCGGGTGCGGGGGTCGTCTCCCCTGCCGCGTCCGGGGCTTCGGTCAGCTGCAGGAACACATCCTCCAGGCTCATGGTTTCGGCGCTCAGGCTCAGCACCGGGCAACCCGCCTGGGCCAGCGCCAGGCTGAGTGCACCGCGCAGGTCTGTTCCCGCAGTGCTGACGGCGGTAAAGCTGACCTCGCCGCCCTTTTCGTCGGTGACTTGTACATCGGTCAGGCCGGGCACAGCGGATGCAGCGGCCACAACGGCATCGCGGCTGCCCTGAGCCGTGGCGGTGATGGTTCCCTTCGCGGTCAGCTGGGCGGCCAGTTCCTCCGGCGTCCCCTGGGCCACCAGCTTGCCGTGGGCAATGATGAGAACCCGGTCACAGACGGACTGGACCTCGCTCAAAATATGGCTGGACAAAATGACCGTGTGGGTCTTGCCCAGGTCGCGGATGAGGGAGCGGATCTCGATCATCTGCGCCGGATCCAGACCGACGGTTGGCTCGTCAAGGATGATGACTTTCGGCGTGCCCAGCAGCGCGGCGGCAATGCCCACGCGCTGGCGGTAGCCCTTGGACAGGTTGCGGATGAGGCGGCGCTCCATCCCCTGCAAGCCCGCGCGGGCGGCGGACTTTTCCACCGCGGCGGCGCGGTCGGCTTTCTTGCGGGTACCTTTCAGCTCGGCCACAAACAGCAGATATTCCTGCACGGTCATATCCTGGTACAGCGGCGGCAGCTCCGGCAGGTAGCCGATGCAGGCTTTCGCGGCGGCAGGTTCATCGGCAATGTCGTGGCCGTCGATTTTCACCGTGCCGTCGGTGGCGGAAATGTAGCCGGTGATGATATTCATGGTGGTAGACTTGCCCGCGCCGTTGGGGCCGAGCAAGCCGTAGATGCAGCCATCCTCGACGGTGAAACTGATATCATCCACCGCTGTGTGGCCGCCGTAGCGCTTTGTCAGATGCTCTACTTCGATCAAAGTGCACACACTCCCTTTTTACATTGGTTGCCTCTATTATACTTTTAAAATGTGATAATTTTGCGATAATGGTTTGAAGATGTGTGAAACCTTGCGCCCCTTTCCGACAAAAAGCGCCGCAGAAACGGTTTTTCGGCCCGTTCCTGCGGCGGTATAGCATAGTTCTATTTAAAAGGTATCATGGCGCACAAAGCCGCCCAGTTCATCGGTGGTGGACATACCCGTGGCAAGGGCCTTGCTGCGCATGGCGGCATAAAACTCGGCGTAGGTGGCCTGCATATACGGCTCCAGGAAGAAACCGCCAATGCCGAGGGTGAACGCGCAGAGCAGCAGCCAGCCAAAGAAGGACAGCTGCAGGACGAAGTAGTTCCACTTTTCGCCTTCCATCATTTCCTTGCTCAGCTCCATGGCGCGGGTGGCGGTCATGTAGGGATTTTCAGCCAGCAGGTAAGGCACAAGCGCATAGCAGTACGACCAGTAGACGCCCGGCACGATGAGCAGGATGTAGCCCAGCGTGACTTTTAAATTGGTGAGCAGCTGCACCACGATAGGGTTGCCGTAGGGGCGGCGGAAGGTGCTGACGACAGTGGAGGCCGGGGTCAGGGATTGGCGGCTCTCCATAAAATAGCGGCAGCGGCCCACGTTGAGCGGGTAGACGACAAAGAGTGCCCAGCAAAGCGCGGCAATAGAGCCGATGAGCATACCGACGAGGATCGCCCCCAGCATACTGTCGGGGATACTGTTGACAATGTCATAGGCCGTCGTGTCATCCGTAACAGTGCTGACAGCCTGATGCGCTGCACTGCCGCTGTTGGCCCCTGCCCCGCCCAGTCCTGCAATGCTGAGGGCCAGGCAGATCCAAAAGCTGCGCCAGTAGCGCCCCCTGAGTGCCTGCTTGGCGTTATTTTTTAAAAGTGTACGTGTCCACATAAGTGTCGCACCTCCCTAGTCATTGCTAATATTATAACAGGTTATGGCGCAAAAGCAAGCGGCAGCACGTTTTGTTTTGACGATTTTACGTTAATTTTGCAGTTGTTCACAAAAATATAAAAAAGTTTTGATTTTTTTGCCGAAAATGCTTGACATTTACGTGGCATTTGGCTATAATAATACACGTCGCCGGAACACGGTGGTCAACAGAATATGCGGATGTGGCGGAACTGGCAGACGCGCTAGATTCAGGTTCTAGTTCCCTTAAAAGAGTGTGGGTTCAAATCCCTTCATCCGCACCAAACGGAAGCCCCGAACTTAGGTTCGGGGCTTTTCGTTTGGTCTTGCGGTGAAGAGGATTTGAACAGGGCGACGGCGCTGCAGCGCCGGGGCAAACTGTCCTGCGGACAGTTCGCCAGCCTGCGGGAAAATCCCTTCATCCGCACCAAAGAAAAAGACCTAAGAACGTTTGTTCTTAGGTCTTTTCTTTTTGCCGTACCGAACTTTTACCGCACCGCGATACAAAAGATGCTGGTCATTCAGAGCGTTCCCCCAAGCACCCCGCAGATATTATACTGATTACCGCTCCACGTACATAGAACAAAATCTACTGTTGATTATTGAATTTTATTTTTCCCAAAAAGGGCGGCACAAATTTCGAATAACAAAGTAGGGGCAGCAGGCGGCGGTAATCCTCTGCCGCCGCGAGACTTTCCTTTTTTTCTCTGACATAAATGCAGCCCCGGTTTTGCTGACGAAACCGGGGCTGTACTTATTTAATGTATCTCTTACTTTCCACCCATAAATGCCGGGAGAGGTTTGCTCTCCTTGAGCCACTGGTGATACTCGGCGGTGGCGGCGAACTCCACGTCACCGGCGGAGTTCAGCGCAGTCTCGACGGAGTCCTGAATGACGCCGATGATGAAACCGACGCCGACGACCTGCATAGCGATATCATTGGAGATGCCGAACAGCGAGCATGCCATAGGGATGAGCAACAGCGAGCCACCCGCGACGCCGGAAGCGCCGCACGCGCCCAGTGCGGACATGACGGACAGCAGGACGGCGGCAGGCACACTAACATCCATGCCCAGCGTGTTGGCTGCAGCCAGCGTCATAATGGTAATGGTGATGGCCGCACCGTCCATGTTGATGGTCGCGCCCAGAGGGATGGAGACAGAGTAAATGTCCTTGTCCAGCCCCAGCTTCTCACACAAGGCCATATTGACCGGGATGTTGGCGGCAGAGCTGCGGGTGAAGAAGGCGGTCAGGCCGCTTTCACGCAGGCAGCGGAACACCAGCGGGTAGGGGTTGCGGTGCAGGTAGATGAAGATGATGAACGGGTTGATGACCAGCGCCATGAACAGCATCGTGCCCACCAGCAACAGCAGCAGACGGCCGTACTGGGTAAAGATGGACAGGCCGTTGTCCGCCACGTTGGTAAACACCAGGCCCATGATGCCGAAGGGAGCCATGTTGATGACCCAGCGCACAATGGTGGAAACCGCGTCCGCCGTGTTGGCCATAAAGTTTTTGGTGGTGTCGCTGCCCAGGCGCTTCATAGCCAGGCCAAACAGGCAGGCCCACATCAGGATGCCGATGTAGTTGCCGTTCATGATGGACGCCACCGGGTTGGAGACGATGTTCGCCAGCAACGTGTGCATGACGTCACCCAAGCCCTGGGGAATCACGTCCGCAGTAGCAGCCTCGGCCAGCACCAGCGTCTGGGGGAACAGCTTGCTGGTCACGACGCCGAGCGCCGCCGCCACAAAGGTGGTGAGCATATACAGCCAAACGACCGTGCCGAAGCGGCGGTCCAGCTTGGACGAGCCCTGCGCCAGCGCACTGGCGACAATGACGAAAACCAGCACCGGGGCAATGCCTTTCAGTGCGCCGACAAACAGGTTGCCAAGTTCCTCGATCCATGCCGCGCCGGGGCAAATCAGCGCCAGCGCCGCACCGACGACTAGGCCGACGGTGATGCGCAGAATCAGGCTGGTCTGATTATACCGGGTAGCCACCGCTTTGGCCGCTTTCGTGAGTTGGTTCATACAAATTCCTCTTCCCTTTTTATACTGCGCCGGGCACGGCTTGCAGGGTGCGCCCAGCGTGCAAAAGCCGCCCGCACAGACCGCTTTTGCGTAATAATCCACATTATACCGCAAAATGTGCAGATTGCAAGATACGGACAGTTGTACCAGCCAGAGAAACACGTCGTTTTTTGCGATGGGACGATGTAAAAAAATATTAAAATTTGTTTTTATGAGCGAAATAGGTGTATTCGTGGTGCGGACAGTTTACTGTGAAATTACAGGACGGGGGTGCCTTCACCCCGCCGCTTGGCGCCACAATTCATATGCAGCAAAAAATCCCCGAACTAACGTTCGAGGATTTTGGTGCGGATGAAGGGATTTTCCCGCAGGCTGGCGAACTGTCCGCAGGACAGTTTGCCCCGGCGCTGCGGCGCCGTCGCCCTGTTCAAATCCTCTTCACCGCAAGACCAAACGAAAAGCCCCGAACCTAAGTTCGGGGCTTTTCGTTTGGTGCGAGTAGTGATACAGAACTTTTCAAAAACCATCGTAGTACAATTTGTTTTTGAGGCCATCGGATAGCAACTTGCTTGTATCGCACCCCGATGGGCGGCTGTATTGAAAAAACAGTTGCCTTTTATATACCA
>NZ_DBMDDV010000019.1:0-56823 GCF_057431175.1 Gemmiger sp.
TTTTGCCCTTCCCCAGTGGCTATATAGTAGAGATAATTTTTCAAAAATTTTGAGGACAGTTGCAAAAGTTGCGACTGCCGGTCTGTATGATATGATTTGGTATCTTTCTAAGAATTTGAACTTTTTCTAAACAGTTTAAAAAACCTCGTAATTTTCGCCATTCTCAGCGGCTATATAGTAAAGACCTTTTTATAAATTATTTACATAGGAGGAACCCATGAACACGGAATTTCAAAATTTACCCAATGTTGTCAGCCCCAAGGAAGTGCAAACTTACTTCGGTATCTCACGCTCGACCACCTATCGGATATTTCATGACGCGACTTTTCCTGCGTTCCACATTGGAAACCGACTGCTGGTGCGGCGGGATGAACTGCTGGACTGGCTGGAACGGCAAAAGGTCAATAAAGCCCAAAACGAGAACCCGAAGATTGTCGGGTCTGATGAATAGCTTTGTGGTCGTACCTGTGGTAGTCTTTGTGTCACGAAAGGAGACGATGCATCGTGAAAGACACATCTAAAAAAGCCCTGCGCCGTGGGCATAACGAGGGCAACATCCGTCAGCGTACAGACGGGCGGTGGGAGGTTCGCCTGTCAGCCGGAATCGACTACAAAACCGGCAAGCCCAAGCGTACATCCACCTGCTGCAACACCCGGCAGGAGGCCATTGCCATTTTACAGCAGCAAGCCCACGAAGTCCGCACACAGGGCTGGCGCGATCCTATGTCGGTGACATTGGGCGAATGGTATGAATACTGGCTGGACACTTACATGAAAGATACAGTGAAACAGTCCACCCATGCCAGCTATCGCAGCTATCTCAACAAGCACTTTTGTGTGCTGGGGAAAATCCTGCTTAAAAAGCTGGAGCCGCACACCTTGCAGGAGTTTTACAACTACAAATTCCGCGAGGAAGGCTTATCCCCCAAGACCTTGCGCAACTACCACATGGCATTGCACAAGTGCTTACAGCAAGCCGTGAAAGAGCGCCTGTTCGTGTACAATCCCTGCGATGCCGTGACACTGCCCAGCGGAGAAAAGCCCGAAATCAGCGTATTTACCAACGACCAGCAGCGGGCGCTGGTGCAGGCCAGCTACCGCCACCGCTACGGGGTATTTATCCGGCTGGATTTGTGTACGGGATTACGCATGGGGGAGTTGCTGGCACTGAAGTGGGAAGATATTGATTTCAGTACCGCCCAACTTCATGTTAGGCGCACCATCAACCGCCTTACCAAGTACGAATCCCACGACGGCGAAAACAAAACCGAAATCGTATTCGGCACCCCCAAAACGAAAAACTCTCGCCGCACGGTTCCTCTGACCCGCACAATGGCAGACGAGCTTGCCCGTTGGAAACAGCAGCAGGCGCAGGACAAGATTCGGGCAGGGGATAAGTACACCGACGATGGCTTCATCGTCACCAACGAGTTTGGACACTACTTTGAGCAGAAAACCTTCAAGGATTACTACGACCGCCTGTTGAAAGATGCTGACATCGGGCACTTTACCTTCCACGCCCTGCGGCATACCTTTGCCACCCGTGCGCTGGAGCGCGGCATGGACTACAAGACCCTGTCAGCCATCCTCGGTCATTACTCCGTAGCATTCACAATGGACACCTACGTCCACAGCATGGACGAACACAAGCGCCATGAGATGGACAAGATGGATGATATGTTCGGGATGCAGTATAGTATCTCCGTAGAGAACCAGCCTTATCCTGTGCTTTGTACACTCTCGGCAGACGGCTGCACTGCCCATGTTCCTGACTTTCCAAAAATTGAAGTGCAGACCCCTACATTGGACGCCGCCCTGCTGGAGGCCAAGCAGCAAATCCAAAAAGCCCTGCGCCAATATAAGAACCCACCCATTCCCACCAAACAAGACCAAATCGTAGTGCCAAACAACAGCGTGTTGGTACTCGTCAAGGCAAGCTGACTACGCTGACCGCTCCTATTTTTACCTGCCAACTCCGCAAGATTTATCCACAAAAAGCGCCCGGACGGTTGAAAATCTCAACCGTCCGGGCGCAGTCGTTTTGCCGTTTTGGGGTCATTTTGAGGTCAAAGTTACCAGATTGTTACCACTTTTGCCATAAGGTAGAAAAAAGCTCGTTGAAACTTGTCGTTTCAACGAGCTTTTGTTGGTTGCGGAGACAGGACTTGAACCAGGAATGTGCTGGAACACCGGCTCTAAGGCTTTAAAATTGCACGTATATAGGATGGATTTATAAACTTCTTTCCCCGTCTGCACCGCCCCGAAAAGAAAAAGTGTGTACTTTTAGTGTGTACTTTCCGGCCCCAGAATCTTGCCGAAAACGGTCTCTAAATTCGCGGCAGTCTCGGCGGCGTCAGTGCTCAGCGCGTGGGCGTAGGTGCCGTATGTGTCCATGTTTTCGCTGTGGCCGACGAGTTGTTTGAGCTGGCCGGTGGGCAGCTGCTTGGCGATGCTTACGAACGTGTGGCGCATTTCGTAGAGAGATACCGGGGGCATCTTGTGCAGCTGCTGGTAACGCTCCCAGCGGCGGTAGTAGGCACGCATGGACTCCATCGGGAAGATATATTTCTGCCGGCCGGTGTAGGCCCGCTGCGCGTCCAGTACGGCCAGGGCGTAATCTGACAGCACGATGGAGCGAATGGCGTTATCGTTTTTGCCGCGGGTATGCGCACCATGTGTGTTGATCGCGCCGTCGATCTTGCAGGTATTGCCGGATACGTTGGCCCACTTTAAGCCGCGCAGTTCGCCCGGGCGCACCCCGGTAAGCAGCTGGAAGCGATAGTAATTGATGTACTCATCCCGGCAGACGGCACCGCGATACAAGGTGGTGTCATCCGTGAAGATGGCCTTAAGGTCGTCCACTTCCACGACGCGTTTGCCGACGTACCGTGCAGCCTCCGGGATCTTCAAGTCGTACAGCTCCGGCGCGGGCAGGCGGCTTTTACGGCAGAATTTGACAAACTGCGTAATCGTGGCCTTTAAATTGCGCAGCGTTTTACGAGACAGCGTATCCCGCCCAGGCCTGGCCGGACTGCGGAAGGCGTGATCCAGAATGGCCTGGTAGTCCTGCTCTGTCACGGAGGCCAGTTTTTTATCCCCGATGTACGGCAGGATACGCACACGGCCGAAGCTCTCTGCGCTGCAATACTCATTGTCGGAGATCGCGGCGCGGGATTGCAGAAACAGCGCCCAGGCATCGGCAACCTTGCCGCTGTTTTTTACGCCGTGCTCCAGCCAGTCGTCTGCCTTGCGGTTGGCCTCACGCTGGCCGGTGCGCCCCGGCTTGGCGGACGTGAACGTCTTGCGCACGCCGTCCTTTTGCACGTTGATCTGCCAGCGGTGGGCCGATTCGATCCACTTGGCTGTGTTGGTTCGTTTCATGATAAACCTCCTTATAGGTACACTTTGACAAGCCTACCCAAAAGAGGTATAATCGCATTGGTGAGTGTGCGATGACCCCGTTTGGGTGAGCCGCTTTCTTGAACGCTCTCGGTGTTGGCGCACCGGGGGCGTTTTTTCTTTTTCAATAGAGTCTACGTGATTTTTAGCTGCTTAGCCTGTGCCGCAGCTTCAAATTCGGCAATCTTATTTTTATCCCACAGTAATACGTTGTTTGCAGCTGCGGTTTCTTTTGCGTGTTGGGTAAAGGAGCAGTTTGTCATGACAACAGCGACCATGCAATGATAGAATTGCGCGCCGGAATAGGCTTCCTGCACAGCATGGTTGCCTACCTTATCTGTATAGTATTTGCACTGGATGCCGTAAGTGATGCCGCCCTTTTCTGCTCGGATATCGATACCATAATCTCCGCTTGCCTGTGTGACGTCAGCTTTGGAAAAGCCATTTTGGAGAAGAAGCTCTGCGCAGTAATGCTCAAATTCGATGCCGTTCATATCCGCATCAGCACATTCTGCCGTAGATGATGTCGAGGCTGGTGCGGTCATTTTTTGATTGAGCTTTGCAAGAAACTCGCTCTCATCCAGAGAACTCCAGAATTTTTTGTGATCGGCAGTTTCTGTAATTAAGCCATAGGACTTCAACTGTCCAAGCAGTTTTTCAATTTCGGAAGTGTCAATACCGGCCAGCCAATCGGACAGTGTTTCCACGGATACAAACATATGTGCAGCAGCAAACTTTCCCGCTTCCAACAGCAACGCATTATGGGACAGTGAGGAAAACTGTGCCGCCCGCTTTTGCCGTTCTTGCTCCGCAATATCTTCCGCGGCCTTCTTCTGATTCTGTATAGACTCAACACGTGCAACATAGATATTTCTGCGTCCGCGTTCCGCGGCTTGTTCCAGCTTGATATTGTTCTCTTTTTGCAGGAGCCTTTGCTGGCGTTCTAGTTCTATTTCCTTCTGCCGGCGTTCTTTCCAACTTCGCCGTGCCTCGAGCCACTTGGCCTCTTCGGCCGCTTCTTCCTGACGCTGATGTTCCTCTTCCTTTTGGCGTTCTGCCTCTATCTGAGCCTCGGCCTGTTCCAAATCAGCCTGAGAGGGGGCTTTCTGCAAGTTGGCAGCGGCCTTTATCTTGTTGTCAAGAGCTTTTATCTTTGCAAGGATTTCGGCAGTGTTCTGATCTATGTCGGTTTTCCAACGTTCATAAGCAGGGATTGTTGTTTGTTTCTCATGGGCGGAAACATTATCTGGTACTGTGCTTGCTTTTTCCGAATTGCAGACTTTTTTCTCATTGTGGCTTCTATTCACAGCGTAGGCTTTTTTAAAATGCCACAAGAAAATTACTGCCCATACCGGCGCGGCAAAAAACAGTGCCATTGTTGCCCCGACCCATAGATTCATTGCTAGAGAACTGCCATCTGTTACCTTAGTCGAGTATGCAAGAATCATTACAAGAACCCACATTATAAGGTATGACACGGCGTAAGGCGCAGTCCTTCTAAGCTTTTTGCTTGTACAGGCCTTCACAACAGCACCTCCCCATTACTCACTGATTAAAGTCCACTCCCCTGCACTCCGTCCAGTAGTGCAGGGCTTCTTTTATGTAATCTTCTTCCAGGTTGAAGTAATCGGCCAGCTGCCACGGTTCGGTGAATCCGTTTGCCATGGCGCGGCGCAGCTCCTCCACAGGAACGTATTTTTCCACAGAGGCTGCAAATGCCTTGTTCTCGGCCTGCTCTTTGATTTCGTAGGGGCTGTACGCAAGATAAAACGCGCCGCTCAAATAGTGCCCCGCCTCATGGGCCAGTACGGTGCGCTCCTTGGCGGCAGTTCTGCAGCGCGAACGGTCGATGACGAGAAAGTTGTCCATGAAGGCGATTGCCGTGTTGGCTTTCAGCTTTAAATCGGCAATATCTACGCCAAGCCCATGTAAGTCATTATACATTGCGCTGACAGCAGTGTTCATCGTCTTATACTCCGGTTCCCTTTTTCTTGTTTCGTTCAGCCTTGGCACGCATGGCGACCATGATGTCGTCTTTGTCATCCTCGGTCAGAAGGTCTTTTACCTTGCCGTAGAAGGCCATCAGCTCATCCTGCATGGCGGAATCATCCGGCCGGACTTCTCCAATCAGGTCATCCACGGTCACGCCAAAGTAGGCGGCTACCTTAGATAGTGTATCACCAGACGGCGTTGCGCCAGTCTTTTTCCATTTAGTTACGGTCGAGTTGCTCAGGCCGATTTCATCCGCTGCGCGGCTGGGGCTTATGCCCTTGCCTTTGCAGAGTGCGGCATATACGTCATAAAACACAATTTTCGACGCTCCTTTTTGTGCAGAGCGCTAAAACTAACCAAATTCAGATTTTAGTGTTGACTTTCTAACCAAATTCAGATATTATAGTGATGCAGATTGAATCCGGTAAGGCACAGAAAGCCCCCGCAGTCTGTCGGCTTTGGAGAGATTTTGCGCTGATATTTGTTGGCGCTTTTATCTTACCGCAAAATCTAACCAAAGTCAAGTTTTTAAAGAAAAGGAGGTTAGATTTGTATGCCTGCACAATGGACGGGTGAGCTTGTTGGAAGAATGCACAACGCTGGGGTCACGGCAAAGCAGCTGGCGGCGGCCATGGGCAAAAATCCCAAGTATGTATCCCAGGTCATGAACGGCCACTACTCCCCCAAAAACGCGGAGCAGGAGTTCAACGAGGCGTTCAGCCGCATCGTCTCCGCCAAGCCCTAAGCCCATTATACCAGAGGGGCAGTCCGATAGTCTGGACTGCAAGAAGCTGACACGAAAATTCGGGAGGTGAACCATGACAAACGTCCCCTTTACCGCTCTTATCAAAAGCAAAGGCTACAACAAAGACCGCCTGGCGCGGGCGTGCGGAATCTCACCGTCGATGATCTCGCAGCGCATCTGCGGAGTCAAGGCGTGGGGTTGGGATGAGGTCAGCCTGGTATGCCGCACACTGGACATCAGTTACGACGAGTTTGCGGCCTACTTCCCCGCCGCGGACGTAAAGCCCGCAGCCCCGAAGCGGCCGCCCACCAAGAAAGAGCGGGCCATCGACGCAGTGAAAGCACTGCTGGACTACTTAGAACAGGAGACTTGATATGACCGAAAACAAAGCGGCCGCCCGGGTGCTGGAACACCCGAACGGCCTGGAATGTGAACTTACGAAAACTCACAAGACTATTTTACTGCATTTCGTGCGGTTTGGCAAGCTGTTTGCCAAAACCTGCGCCGTCACGCTGACCCTGCTGGGCCTGGCGGCGTTTGCGGGGGCGGTGCAGGGCGGCGGACTGCCGGCCGTGCTTGCCATGCTGGCGGCCATCGTGGCCGACAACTGGGCGCTGGGCGCATGGTTCAGCCTGGGGGAAACGGAGGCGTACTTATGCGCGGAATCCTGATTGACCCCGGTTGTGAGCCGAAGGTCTGCAAGCTGCCGGACACCGCCCAGGGACTGAACGGTTTCCTCGGCGGGGCGGTACAGATCAGGCGCTTCGGGCAGGTGTTCGCGGCGCTGGTCTACACCCACCAGGCCACACAGGCCATGCCCAACCGGCACTACATTGACCGCTGGTACTATGGGCGGCTGCTCATTGTAGGCTGGCGCAGCAACCGCATGACCGACCTGCCGCACGACCTGGCCGAGGAACTGTGCCGCAAATGGGCGAAAGTGGAGGTGCAGGTATGAGCGAGACTGACATCCGGGAAGCATTTGAGCACAACGAACCCGGCAAGTATCTGTGCTTTTACGCTGCCGTGCGCATGGCAGAACACCAGACCGATGCTGAATTGGGCGTACAGACCCGCCGGTTGCTGAATGCGGCCGCCGACGGTGCGCGGCTCTGCATTGGCCGCATCAAGGGAGGATTTACAGATGAAGTATGACGGAAAAATTATAATCAGCTGGCAGGCCGGCAGTAGCGAGATTCTCACCAGTGCTAAGGGCTGTGACGTCGATATGATTAACGCTCTTTCAGAGTCGACGATCGCCATTCTGAACAATGCGTCCGTGCTCGGTCTGCGCGGCAAGGAGTTGCGGGACGTGTACATTGCACATCTCATCAATCTGAGCAAGAAAAAGCGCCCCATCGAATCGACGTGCATCAAAATCCCGGTGAAGGATTTTCCGGGAGGTGTACAGTGATGCCCCGCAGCTTTAACGCTGCCGAGTTGGACGAAATGCAAGTGGACTGGCAGCGTACCCACAACGTCAAGATCGTGGCCGAGCTGCACGGCTGTACACAGCCGGAGGTCGTGCAGGCACTGGGCCTTGACCCGGCCAAGTACGCAAAGAGCGGCGGGCGCACCTGGGAGAAAAAGCACCCGGACGAAGCCGCTGCGTTCTGTGCGCTGGTGGACGGCGGCATGAGCATTAGGGCCGCCGCCGCTAAATTTCAGCTCAGCCAATCGGCAGGCTGGAATGCTTACAAACGAATGAAAGAGGGACTGACTGCTATGAACAATAAAGAAACCGCACCAGAGCCAATCGCCCCGGCTGATTATACCGTCCCGGCCAAGAGCGGGAATGAGGCCCAGAACGTCTATGCCGCCATTGAGCGTATGAGCTATCTGGCCGACCTGCTGAACCGTGAAAAGCTGCTGAGCGAAAGTGAGCTTAACACCTGCGAACACGTCATGGCTATGGCCGACGCTTTCCGCGAGGGCATCGAATACAGCGAGGCGCACCATGACAAATAAGGAGATTCTTTCATGCAAAAATGTCCCGACTGCGGATGCTGCTGCGACTACGGCCGACCCTGCTGCTGCAATGTCAAGCCTGTCCGATGCGGAAACTGCCTGTTCGGCTCCGGCGTTTGATTATTCCGTGCTGGACGTCGACACGGCGGACAAGCTGCGCGGCATTACAGAGTGTGTGGCCGAGTTGCAGCAGAGTTACGCCTGGGGCATGGCCTACCAGGTTGGCCGGGCGCACGATTTGCTGTGCGGGGGCGGGAGTTGTCTAACGGTTAGACAACTCGACAAAAAAGCAAACGGAAATCGCGGCGACGCTACATTTACGGCTTGGTGTAATTTCATCGGAATCAGCCGCCCTACCGCCTACAACCTGCTGAACGCCTACACCCTGATTTGTGACGCCAGCCCTGAGCAGCAGAAAAACTTACAGCTGGCTCCGGCCAAGCTGCTGTACGCTGCGGGAAAGCCCACCGCCCCCGCTGACCTGGTGCAGGCGGTCAAGGATGGCGACATTACCACCCACAAGCAGTATCAGGAACTTCTGGCGCAGCTGAAAACCGCCGAATCCCAGCGCGATGCCGCCCTGGCCGATGTGAACGGCCTGCATGAGCAGAATCGCCAGCTGACCGCCGCCGTCACTGGTGCCCAGGAAAGTTACCGCACCGCCCACAAAAACGAAGATTCCGCCCTGCGCCGTGCCGCCGAAGCCGAACAGCGGGCAAAAGAAGCCGAAAAGCAGCGGGACGGTGCCCGGCAGGTGGCCGAGGCCGCCCGGCTGCGGGCCGACAAGTGGCAGAAGGAAGTTGAGGCCGCCAAGGCCCAGCCGGTTGCGGCTGTGGTGGATGAGGACGAGATCGACCGCCGCGCCCGCCAGCTGGCCGCCGACATGACCGCCCCGCTGCGGGAGGAACTGGATGCCCTAAAGGCACACCCTGCCGCCGTGCCAGACACCGAGACGGACGCCCGCAACGCCTACGACAGCCTGCTGCTCATTGGGCGCAGTATGAAGAACGCCTGGGCGTCGGTCAAGCCCCAACTGGCCAAGCTGCCCGAGAACACACGCGCCGGGGCCATTGATATGCTGAACAAAACTTTGACGGAAATACAAACGGAGGCCATGAAATGTCTGTGACAATCACTGCGCTGGAGGCGGAAAACGTCAAGCGCATCAAAGCGGTGGAAATCACCCCTGCCCCTACCGGGCTGACGCTGGTGGGCGGCAACAACAACCAGGGCAAGACCAGCGTGCTGGATGCTCTGGCCTGGGCACTGGGCGGCGAAAAGTTCCGCCCGGCGGCTGCGGCCCGTGACGGGGCCATCACGCCGCCGCACCTGAAAGTAACGCTCTCCAACGGCATCGTGGTGGAGCGCCGCGGCAAAAACAGCACCCTGACCGTCACCGACCCCACGGGCCGCCGCGCCGGGCAGCAGCTGCTGAATGAGTTTGTGGAGGTGCTGGCCCTGGACCTGCCCCGCTTTATGGAGGCGGGCGACAAGGAAAAGGCCGACACGCTGCTCAAAATTATCGGCGTGGGCGACGAACTGGCCGCGCTGGACCGCCGCATCAAGGCGCTGTACGACAAGCGCACCGCAGTGGGACAAATCGCCACCCAGAAAAAAGCCTACGCCGACGAGATGCTCAGCTACCCCGATGCCCCCGCCGAGCCGGTGAGCGCCATCGAACTGATCCAACAGCAGCAGGAGATTCTGCTGCGCAACGCCGAGAACCAGCGCCAGCGTGACCGGCTTGTGGAAATTACCCACGCGAAACATCGGTATTTCGATGAAATGCAGCGGCTGGATGAACGCATTGAGGAATTGCAGGCCCAGCGCGGCAAGTTGCAGGCAAGTTACGACGAGGCCGCTGCCGCCGAGACTGCCGCCACCAAGACGGTGGCCGAGCTGCAGGATGAATCCACCGCCGCGCTGGAAGAGAGCATCCGCAACGTGGAGGACACGAACCGCAAGGTGCGGGCCAACCTGGACAAAGCCAGGGCCGAGGATGAAGCCGATGAAATGTCTACCCAGTACAGCAAGCTGACAGAGCAAATCGCCGAGGCCCGCCGCCAGCGCACGGCCCTGTTGGATGGCGCAGACCTGCCGCTGCCCGGCCTGGGCGTCGAGGACGGCTGCCTGACCTACCACGGCAAGCGCTGGCGCGATATGAGCGGCAGTGACCAGCTGCGGGTCGCCACGGCCATTGTGCGGCGGCTGAACCCCAACTGCGGCTTCGTGCTGTTGGACAAGCTGGAACAGATGGACCTTGCCACGCTGGCCGAGTTTGGCCGCTGGCTGGAGGCTGAAGGTTTGCAGGCCATCGCAACGCGGGTATCGACCGGCGGCGAGTGCCAGATCATTATTGAGGACGGCAGGGTCAAGGATGCCGAGGAAGCCCCGGCACCCGCCCCAGCCTGGATGAAGGGAGCGTTTTAAATGAGCAAGTATTCTGTGACCAGCGGCGTGCAGACCGCACCGGTCAAGGTCGTGCTGTATGGGCCGGAGGGCATCGGCAAAAGCAGCTTTGCTGCAAAATTCCCCCAGCCGGTGTTCATTGACACCGAGGGCGGCACCAAGCGGCTGAACGTGGCCCGCCTGCCCGCACCCACCAGCTGGGCCATGCTGCTGGATGAGGTGTCCGAGGTCCGCAAGGGCAATGTCCCCTGCCGCACGCTGGTCATCGACACGGCAGACTGGGCCGAGCGCCTTTGCACCGAGGCCGTCTGCGCCCGGGCCAAGGTACACGGCATCGAGGATTTCGGGTACGGCAAGGGCTACACCTATCTGAAGGAAGAGTTCAGCCGCCTGCTGGACGCCCTGGAAGAAGTGCTGACGACCGGCCGCCATGTGGTGGTGCTGGCCCATGCCGCCATCACGAAATTTGAACAGCCCGACGCCGTGGGCAACTACGACCGCTGGAGCATGAAAACCAGCAAACAGGTCGCCCCGCTGCTGCGGGAATGGTGCGATATGCTGCTGTTCGCCAACTACAAGACCATTGTGGAAAAATCCGGCAGCGGCCAGAACGCCAAAAACAAGGCCAGCGGCGCGCGCCGGGTGCTGTACACCGCCCACCACGCCTGCTGGGACGCGAAAAATCGCTTTGGCCTTCCGGAGGAAATACCCTTCGACTACGCCAGCATCGCCGCCTGCATCGAGGGCAGCGCCCCCGCGCCCGCTGCACCGCCTTCCCCTGCCCCGGCCGCACCTGAACCTGCGCCCGCTGCAACCTGGACGCCGGGCGGCAGCGTGACGGCGGAGGACACCGCACCTGCAGAATCCCCCGCCCAGCAGGCCACCCGGCTGCGCAGCACCGCCCGGGAACAGCTGGAAAAGACGCTGATCGCCGAGCAGGTACCTGACAAGCTGCGTGCCCTGATGCTGCACGACCTGATCGACAGCGCGACCCTGCGCCACGCCGTGCACCAGCGCGGCTGCTACCCCGAGGATACGCCCATTGCCAACTATGACCCGCAGTTCGTGGCGGGCAGCCTGGTGGCGTCCTGGGACAAGTGGCTGCAATTCATCAACGACAATGCCGATGTACCGTTTTAACTGAAAGGAGTTTTCTGTTATGGCTTACGAGGAAATCAACGAACGCGCGTTTGGCTGGGACGACGAGATCAAAAACGACGGCCCCGATTATGTGCTGCTGCCCGAGGGTGACTACCTGTTCACCGTTACAGGGTTTGAGCGTGCCCGCTACGAGGGCGGGGCCAAGCTGCCGCCCTGCTCTATGGCAAAGCTGACCATCCGCATCCACGGCGGCGACAAGGGCGAGACGAGTGTCACCCACCGCCTCTACCTGCATTCCCGCTGCGAGGGGCTGCTCTGCGCCTTCTTTGAGAGCATCGGCCAGCGCAAGCACGGCGAGCCGCTGCGCCCTCGCTGGGATGAACTGGTGGGCGCCCAGGGTCTGGCCCACGTGGGCGTGCGGGAGTTCACCAAAAAGAGCGGCCCCAACGCCGGGGAGACCGGCCAGTCCAACGAGATCACCCGTTTCCTGCCGCCGCCGGAGCCGAAGGCTGCGCCGCAGCAATCCTGGGCACAGGGGGCATTTTAAATGGAACTGCGCCCGTATCAGGAAACGGCGCGGCAGAATATCCACAGGCAATGGGACAGCGGGGTGCAGCGCACCCTGCTTGTTTTGCCTACGGGCACCGGCAAGACCATCGTGTTTGCCGCCGTGACCGAGGATGAAGTCCGCGCCGGGAACCGTGTGCTGATTTTAGCCCACCGCGGCGAGCTGCTGACCCAGGCTGCCGACAAGATACAGCGCTCGACCGGGCTTGCCAGCGCACTGGAAAAAGCCGAGAACAGCTGCCTGGGCAGCTGGTACCGTGTGGCCGTGGGCAGCGTGCAGAGCTTGCAGCGGCCCCAGCGGCTGGAACAATTCCCCCATGACTACTTCGGCACCATCGTCATTGACGAGGCGCACCATGCCGTGACCGACGGCTACCGCCGCATTCTGGACTGGTTCCCTGCCGCCCACGTGCTGGGCGTGACGGCCACGCCGGACCGCGGCGACCTGCGCAACCTGGGCGAGGTATTTGACAGCCTGGCCTACGAGTACAAACTGACCGACGCCATCCGGGAAGGGTTCCTCTGCCGCATCATGGCCCAGACCATCCCGCTGCAGCTGGATATCTCCACCGTGGGCATGAGCGGCGGTGACTACGCCGTGGGCGAGCTGGGCAGTGCGCTGGACCCATACCTTGACCAGATCGCCGCCGAGATGGCCCGCTATTGCAAGGAACGTAAGACCGTTGTGTTTCTGCCGCTTATCAAGACGAGTCAGAAATTCAGGGATATCCTGAACGCCCACGGCTTCTGTGCCGCCGAGGTCAACGGCCAAAGCGACGACCGCGCCGAGGTGCTGGCCGATTTTGACGCCGGGAAGTATAACGTGCTGTGTAACTCGATGCTGCTGACCGAGGGCTGGGACTGCCCCAGCGTGGATTGCGTGGTGGTGCTGCGGCCTACCAAGGTGCGCAGCCTATACAGCCAGATGGTGGGACGCGGCACGCGGCTGTCCCCCGGCAAGAAAGATTTACTGCTGCTCGATTTTTTGTGGCTGACCGACCGCCACGAGCTGTGCCGCCCCGCAGACCTGATCTGTGAGGACCGCGCCGTGGCCCAGCAGATGACGGATAACCTGGCCGCGGCCGCCTGCCCCGAGGATATCGAGGATGCCGCTAAGCAGGCCGGTGAGGACGTTGTGGCCCAGCGGGAGGAAGCCCTTGCCAAGCAGCTGGCCGAACAGCGCCGCAAGCGTGCCCGGCTGGTGGACCCGCTGCAATACGAAATGAGCATCCAGGCCGAGGACCTGACCGGCTATGTGCCCGCCTTCGGGTGGGAATCCCAGCCGCCCAGTGACACCCAGCTGGCAAGCCTGGAAAAGCAGGGCATCCAGCCCGACGGCATCGACAGCGCGGGCAAGGCGGGGCTGCTGCTGGAACGGCTGGAAAATCGCCGCCACGAGGGGCTGACAACACCCAAGCAGATCCGCTGCCTGGAACGGTACGGCTTTACCCATGTGGGCACCTGGAACTTTGACGCCGCCCGCAGCATGATCGACCGCATTGCGGCGGCAGGATGGCGCGGCGTGCCCAAGGGTGTTGACCCGAAAACCTACACCCCATAAGGACTTACGATGGAAAATCAAGACCTTTTAGAAGCATTGGACTTTATCAACCCCGGCAGCCTGACCTATGAGGAATGGACGATGGTGGGCATGGGGCTGAAGCAGGCCGGATTCCCGGTCACAAGTTGGGAGCAGTGGAGCGCCCGCGACGGTGGACGATACCACAGGGGCGAATGTGCCCGCAAGTGGGGCAGCTTCCACGGCAATGCCAACCCTGTGACCGAGAACAGCATCTTCAAGCTGGCCCGCGACCATGGCTGGGCTGGGCCTGCGGGGTACGCCCTGGACTGGAACGATGTCATCGACGCCCCGGCCGGGCGCAGTGACGGCATAGTCGTGGACCCGCACTGGCTGGATGTGCAGGAACTGGCCATCCCCGCCGAGTGGGACCCTGCCGACCAGCTGGTGCGCTACCTGCAAGCCCTGTTTGAGCCGGAGGAACACGTCGCCTATGTGACCGAAAGCTACCTGAGGGACGGCCGCCCTGCCCCCACAAAAGGCTGCTGGGACCGCACGGCAGGGCAGCTCATTGAGGAACTGCGCCACTACGGCGATATCCACAAGGTCGTGGGCGACTGTGACGCCGCAGCGGGGGCGTGGATCTGCTTCAACCCTGTCAACGGCGGCCGCAGCAACGGCAACGTGACCGATTACCGCTATGCGCTGGTAGAGTGTGACAACCTGGAACTGGAAAAGCAGCAGGCCATCATCCGCCAGCTGGAACTGCCCTGCGCGGCGCTGGTGTACAGCGGCGGGAAAAGCCTACACGCCATCGTGCGGGTGAACGCGCCGGACTACGCCGAGTACCGCAAGCGGGTGGACTACCTGTACACCGTCTGCCAGAAAAACGGACTGACGCTGGATCAGGCCAACCGCAATCCCAGCCGCCTTTCCCGAATGCCGGGCATCGTGCGCGGCGGCCAAAAGCAATACCTGCTGGGTACGAACCTGGGCAAGAGCTGCTGGGAAGAGTGGCGCGACTGGGTGGAAGCCAGCACCGACGACCTACCCGACACCGAGAACCTGGCCGACGACTGGGGCGACCTTCCGCCGCTGGCGGATTCCCTCATCGACGGCGTGCTGCGCCAGGGACATAAAATGCTGCTGGCCGGCCCGAGCAAGGCAGGCAAGAGCTTTGCCCTGATCGAGTTGTGCATCTGCATTGCCGAGGGCAAGCCCTGGCTGGGACGGTTCGGCTGCACCCAGGGCAAGGTGCTGTACATCAACCTGGAACTCGACCGCCCCAGCTGCCTGCACCGCTTCAAGGATGTGTACGCGGCACTGGGCTATGCCCCGGACAACGTAGGCCGCATCGATGTGTGGAACCTGCGCGGCGCGTCGGTGCCGATGGACAAGCTGGCCCCGCGGCTCATCCGCCGGGCCGCCAAGAAGGGCTACATTGCGGTGGTGCTGGACCCGATTTATAAAGTCATCACCGGCGACGAGAACAGCGCGGATCAAATGGCGAAATTCTGCAATCAGTTCGATTTGGTCTGCCGTGAGCTGGGCTGCGCTGTCATCTACTGCCACCACCACAGCAAGGGCGCCCAGGGCGGCAAGCGCAGCATGGACCGCGCCAGTGGTTCCGGCGTGTTTGCCCGCGACCCCGACGCTATGCTGGACATGACCGAACTGACCCCGACCGATGCCATCCGCGACCAGCTGAAGAACAAAGCCGCCTGCGCGGCCTGTACGGCCCTGCTGGACGCCCGCGGCCACGCCGACAGTTACAGCCAGGACGACGCTTGCAGCCGTGCCCGGATGCTGGCAATCGCCAAGGAGCAGCTGGGCCTGGCCGACCTGCGTGCGTTGGATGCCGACATTGCCGCCCGCCAGAAGCGTGCCGCCGGGATGACGGCCTGGCGCATTGAGGGCACGCTGCGTGAGTTCGCGCGGTTCGACCCGGTGAATCTGTGGTTCGACTACCCTGTCCACAAGCTGGACAGCGGCCTGCTGGAGGACTTGCAGCCCGAGAGCAGCTACCAGACCCTGGGTGCCCGGGGCGCGGCCAAGCGCTGGGGCAACAAGGAAAAAGTCACCAAGGACAAGAGCGCCGAGCTGCACAACGCCTTTGAAGCCTGCACGATGGACGGCAAGGTCACGATCTACACCATGGCCGAGTACATGAACCTGCGCCCCGCCACCGTGAAGAAGCGGCTGAAAGCGGACGGTGGCTTCTGGCTGGACGATGAGGTCGTCGGCATCAAGGAACCGGGCAGCAGCGGATGATATACAGTTCGTATTTTTGCGTGATACAAGCTGTATAATTTTCGCAAAATAGCCGCTATCATGCAATGCGTGCAAGACGTCGATTTTTGCAAAATAGCCGCTATGCCCGCTATTTTTGGCAAGCAAAATAGCCTTATATATATATAAGCAAAAACAACGCATTGTGTTGGGGTGTCCCAAAGTATGGGGGCCTAAAGCGCCCCATACGTTTGGGCAGCCCTCCCCAACACGTTGGCTGAAACGGAAGGAGAAAAACGATGCAATTTTTTATGCCGATGCGCCCGCCCACGGTCACGCACCACGATAAACAGCTCCATGCCTTCATGCGGGGCGGCAAGCCCTGCGCCGTGCTGCACGACACGCCGGAACTGAAGGACGCCCGCGCCAAGCTGCACGCCGCCCTGGCACCTTTTGCCCCCGCGCAGCCGATGACCGGCGCGGTGCAGCTGGTGGTGAAGTGGCTGTTCCCTGCCGAGGGCCGCCCCAATGGCAGTTGGAAAACCACCAAGCCGGACACCGACAACCTGGAAAAAGCCCTGAAGGACGAGATGACCCGGCTGCACTTCTGGCGTGACGATGCCCAGGTATGCAGCGAGGTGGCCGAAAAGTTCTGGGCGGACACGCCGGGCATCTATGTGGAGGTGCGGGAACTGTGAAATGTATGTACGGCCAGCGCAAGCGGGCCCTGCCCTCGGATGTGCGGGCCGCTGCCATCCAGGTGGCGCATGAGATCATGGCGCAGCAGTGTGAACAGGTCGTGCGCCGCAGCTGGAATGAGATGCTGGTGGCCATGCACCAGGCTGGGCTTTCGCCACGGACCATCCGCCGGGTGACCGAGAAACTGGACAATGTAGTCCTGCCCTATGTGGACGACCTGCGCAACCCGGACGGTGGGCTGAAAAACGCCGGCAACGCCCAGCACGTCCGCGATGGCGACATCTGGGTGCAAGAGTATCTGACGGGGCATGGCATCCCATGTTATGAGATTGGGGAGGTGGGAACGTGAACGTGATTTTAACAATCCTCGGCGATATTGTGCTAGGCTGCATGTTTGCCAGGTTCTACGCGCTGGGTGTCTCCGCCGGGAGGGACGCCACCCGGCAGGAGCCGGAGGACAGCATCGCCATGGAACACAGGCATGGAGGTGAGGACGATTGAGCAGCCCACGATACGACTGGTGGCCCTATGTAAAAGGCATGATCCGCCGCTACCCAGAGCTGTGTGCCCGGCAGGAAGAACTGCGCCGCACAAAGATGTCCCCAAACCTGACCGGGATGCCCGGTGCCCACGGCCAGACCAGTGATCCTGTAGCCGACGCCGCCCTGCGGGAGCTGCCGGAGATCAACCGCCGGGAACTGGAAGCGGTACGGCAGGCCATTGAGGAGACACGCACCCTACCAAACGGTGAGGGACGGCTGGAGATGGTCAGGCTGGTTTTCTGGAAGAAGACGCATACATTGGAAGGGGCAGCGATAAAATGCTATATTAGTTATCCTACCGCCAAAAGATGGCATAAAGAGTTTATTCTCCTTGTCGGGGAAAATTTTGGACTCCTTTAGCTGTGATCCTTTAGAGCCAACGACGTAAGCTATAATTTATCTGTACTCCTTATATTGAAAATTCGTCGTTATATGTTATAATAAGCAAAAAGCGCAATGTAAGGAGCAGTATTTATGCAAAAATCCCTTGCCAGCAGCTATATTATAGAAATTTCTCCCCGTGGAAAGCAGACAGAAAAAATCAATCTGCAAACGTCTTTTTCCCAAGAAAATCCATCGGAAAATAGTTCCCCTCGTGATATTATTGACGTTCTTGAGACCAATCTGCAAATTGCAGACACATTTGATCTTAAAAGAGAGCGCTTTGGTGCAAACACTGCTGCTGATAGTGGCTATGAACAAACATTATCTGAGGAAAGCATCGGATATGTTACTTCAAACACTCATGCCAGCATTCGCTTGGACCACATAGCATCTTCAGGAGATATTTATAGCGACGATAAACAAATTCATCTTGGCAAATATATTCATTTTGTAGTCGAATATGGTGAAACGGGAGACAATTCTATTGTCCATCGGGCTGGAGCCCAGGAGTCGTTTCAAATTTTACCCGATGATCAAGTATGTCGACATTTTAATGTGTTTATTGCATTTTCAGATGACAGTCAATCTAAAAATGGCGTTGTCATTATCGAATCCCGTGGTAGACACAGCATTATATCTCCTATGGTTCGCGTATTAAAACGTGCGACTAAAAAGATTTCTGGTTGCTCTTACACCGCTACTATTACACCCTTTGCTGAGGCTGAAGCGGTCAAAAATCTTATTGACCGTGGTAGAGTAAAGAAAGTTCGCCTTATCAGTAACGCTCGCCCGGATACGCCTCATTCTCCTATGAACTATACTGGAAGAGAACTTGTTTACTATCAGCCTACGGGAACTTCCATAACAAGGTATCTAAAAGAAATCCTTACGGCCGGCTTCAAAAACACCCCCTGTGATATCGAAGATATAACAAATTTTATGCCGGATGAAATTAAATTCGAGGTAGCTGGGGAAGGTGGTCGGTCCAGGACTTATACGGCAGGAGACAACAGAGCTGCCTTAGCTCAGATCGATTTGAGCAATATCGTTGGTCCTGATGGCGTAACCAACGAAGACAAATTTTGCGAGGAAGCAAAGCAGATTTTTGTATCTCAACACATAAACCTTTAATTCATGGAAGGAGGTATCGCACCGATGCCAGATTGCATCAAGAGCTTTATTTTTTCTCCGATGACATGGATATTTCTTCTTGTGTTTGCATTTCTTATCCGGAGATTGATTTTAAAAGCAAACAATTCTGTCAATCAGTTATTACCCAAAAACATCTTCCATAAATATTTGAAGTGTTTTAGCACAAAAGTGGATTTGGTCTTTTTTGTATTTATTTCTGGCACATTGGCAATGCTGACACTTATTGAAAGACCTCTAAACTCTGATATTATAAATCTCTTAGGTGTTATAATTTCAATCTTAATCGGTGCTGTACTCAGCTTTATGGCAATGACTGAGGATAAAAAAGCTGTCGTCTCTTCAAAAGATGTTCGTAATATCAATGAAAACAGAGCAATGTGGCAAAGTGGCGAAGCGTTGTCTTTTGGAATCATCGAAATTATTCTGGCTACTGTTTTGCTTGTGTTGCTATTCTTTGTTCCAGATCCATCTGAGAAAATTTCTTTTTACTCCATTTGTTTTTTAGTATACGCATTATTTTACTTTTTTCTTTTCAACATTTTCTTTATGGTCAAACGGTTATACGAAATATGCGAGGAGTTAAAATAGTACTTTAGAGCCAAAAAATCATGCTATAATACTATCATCAAAAGCCGTAAGGAACGTAAAACTCCTTGCGGCTTTTGTGTTGCGCATAGTATTTCCTTCTCAAAACAGCGGCACGGGTGCTGCACTGCTGCATCAGTGCGGGCCGCGAGAAGCACCCACTGCCCGGTGAGAACCCGGGCTATTTTTATGCCGCCACCCATCTGCATGAGGGTGGGCGCGGCGCAGTACCATCCCGGCAGGCCGGAGAGAATCACACATCCTTTATTCTTGTCTCTGTCTGCGCGTTGCCGGGGTGGGTTTATTTTACCCAAAAGAGAGGTGGTGGTAATGCCGAATGAAGAAAACCTTATCCCAAACTCCGAGCGAACCCCGGAAGAACGCAGAGAAATTGCGCAGAAGGGCGGCGTTGCCAGCGGGGCGGCCCGGCGGCGCAAGCGCAGCCTGCGGGAAGCCGCGGACCTCTATCTTTCGCTGCCTGTTGCAGACAAGCGACAGGTCAATAAACTTTTGCGCCGCTATGTGCCTGCCGAGGATATCGACAACCAGATGGCAATGATCGCGGGGCTGCACGCAGCAGCTACCGACGGTGACGCCCGCGCCGCTGCGGTGCTGGTCAAGCTGCTGGGTGAGGAGACGCCCGCCGAAAAGCTCACGCCCCCGCCTGCCGATGACGGCTTTGTGGAGGCGCTGCAGCAGGCGGCGCAGGTGTGGAAGGAGGGCGGTGATGAACCAGAGTAGACCGGCGGCGTTTCGGTTCCAGCCGTTCAGCCGCCGCCAGAAGCAGGTATTGACCTGGTGGTGTGACGGCTCCCCGGTGCGGGACGCCGAGGGCATTATTGCGGACGGTTCCATCCGCTCCGGCAAGACGGTGTCGCTGTCGCTGGGGTTCTGCCTGTGGAGCATGAGCCGGTTCAGCGGCCAGAATTTTGCCCTGTGCGGCAAGACGATTGCCAGCCTGCGGCGCAATGTACTGGGCGGGCTGAAGCAGATGCTGACCGCCCGGGGGTACACCGCCGCCGAGCGCCGGGGCGACAATCTGCTGATCTTGCGGCGCGGCAGCGTCGAGAACTACTACTATCTTTTCGGCGGCAAGGATGAGGCCAGCCAAGACCTGATCCAGGGCATCACGCTGGCAGGGGCGCTCTTTGATGAGGTCGCCCTGATGCCGGAAAGTTTTGTCAACCAGGCCACGGCCCGCTGCTCGGTAGCGGGGAGCAAGTTCTGGTTCAACTGCAACCCCGAGGGCCCGGAGCACTGGTTCCGCAAAAACTGGATCGGCAGGGCTGCCGACAAGCGGTTGCTCTACCTCCACTTTACGATGGAGGACAACCTCAGCCTGACCCCGCCCATCAAGGCCCGCTACCGCGCCCAATACACCGGCGTGTTCTATGAGCGGTACATCCGTGGGCGGTGGGTGGCGGCGCAGGGGCTTGTTTACCCCTTTGTGGCCGAGCACCCGGACAGCTACATCCTGCGCGGGACGACTGCGGGGATGGACGGTGCGTTTTACATCTCCATCGACTACGGCACCCATAACCCTTGCAGTATGGGGCTGTGGTGCGTGCAGCGCACTGTGGCTGTGCGCCTCAAGGAGAGCTACTACGATTCCCGCGCGATGCAGCACCAGCGCACCGATGAGGAACACTACGCCGCGCTGGAGGAACTGGCGCGGGGGTATTACGTCCGGGAGGTCATCATCGACCCTTCGGCGGCGTCTTTCATCGAGACGATCCGCCGCCATGGCCGGTTTGCGGTGCGGGCGGCGTCCAACAGCGTGTTGGACGGCATCCGGGTGACGGCCAGCCTTTTGCAGGCCGGGCGCGTGAAACTGCACGAGAACTGCACCGACGCGCTGCGGGAGTTTGCGGCCTACTGCTGGGACGATGCCGCCCACGAGGACGCTGTGCTGAAAGAAAACGACCACGCCATGGATGATATCCGCTATTTTTGCTACACAATTTTGGCCCGCGAATACCGTTGGGCAGACTGGAGGCGCTGATATGTTTGACAAACTGCTGCGCTGGCTGCGTGCCCGGCTGGCCGAGCTGTTCGGCGATGCGGCCGACACGGCTGACATTGCCCTGAGCGGCCCGATGGAGAACGCGCTGCATTTGTGGGCGCAGATGTACGAGACCGGCGGCCCCTGGTGCAATGCCGAGAGCGGGCTGCACAGCCTGTACATCCCGGCGGCGGTGGCGCGGGAATTTGCCCGCCTGGTGACGATGGAACTTGCTGTCAGTGTGACCGGCTCGCCCCGGGCGGACTTTTTGGCGGCGCAGCTGGCACCGTTCCTGGATGAGCTGCCCAATCACACCGAGATCGCCTGTGCGCTGGGCGGGGCGGTGTTCAAGCCCTATGTCAGCGGCGGGCGGCTGGTAGTGGATGTGGTGCAGGGGGATTGCTTCTTCCCCACCGCTTTTGACACATCGGGGCGGCTGGTGGGGGCCGTGTTCAGCGAGCAGATCAAGCGCCGCGGCACGATCTACACCCGGCTGGAACGCCACGAGTTCACCGCCGGGACGGAAGTTATCCGCAACAAGGCGTTTGCCAGCAGCACTACGGCGGCACTGGGCAGCGAGATACCGCTGACCGATGTGTCCGAGTGGGCCGACATTGCCCCCGAGGTGACGCTGACGGATTTGCAGCGGCCGCTGTTCGCGTATTTCCGCATTCCGCTGGCAAACCGCAATGACCGGCACAGCCCGCTGGGGGCGTCGGTCTATGGGTTGGCGGCGGGGAACATCCGCGATGCCGACGAGCAGTACGGCCGCCTGCTGTGGGAGTACGAGGGCGGCCAGCTGGCCGTGGATGTGGATGCGGCGGCCCTGCGCCCTACCGAGAACGGCGGCCAGCAGATGGACCAGCGTGGCAAACGGCTGTACCGGGGCGGCATTACCGGCAACGTGGGCGACCGGCCGCTGTTCAACGTGTTTGCTCCGGCGCTGCGGGATGAAAGCTACCTGCGCGGGCTGGACAGCGCCTTAAAGCGCATTGAGTTCCAGTGCGGGCTTGCCTACGGCACGCTGAGCGACCCGCAGAACGTGGACAAGACCGCCACCGAGGTGCTTGCCAGCAAGCAGCGCAGCTATGCCACGGTGAGGAGCATCCAGCACGCGCTGCAATGTGCGCTGGACGATTTGCTATACGCCATGAACGCCTACGCAGACCTGTACGGCCTGTGCCCGGCGGGCGATTGGTCGCTTGCCTGTGACTGGGATGATTCCATTGTGAACGCCCCCGGCGAGCGCAAGGCGCTGTTCTGGGGCTATGTGCAGGCGGGCAAGTTCCCCTTTGCACGGTATCTGGTGGAGTTTGAGGGCTACACCGAGGAAGAGGCCGCCGCCATTGTGGCCGCTGCAGACGCCGAAAACGGCGGCGGTGATACGCTGACCTTTGGCGGTGCGTGATGCTGGGGCCGGAGTATCTGGCACAGCTGCCGGACGCGCTGTGCAGCCTGTGGCGGCAGGTCGAGGACGACATCCTGCGGGACATTGCCCGGCGCATCACAGCGGCAGACGGCATGACCGAGACAGCGGTCTGGCAGGCGCAGCGGATGGAACTGCTGCGCACGGTGCAGAACGATACTGTCAACACGCTGGCTAAGTACGCCAAGCGCAGCCGCAGCGAGATACGCCGCCTGCTGACCGAGGCGGGCACGGCGACACTGGCCGCCGATGATGCCATCCACCGCGCGGCGGGCAAGGACTCGGTGCCGGTGAATGAATCCCCTGCCCTGCTGGATCTTTTGAATGCCGGATACCGCCAGACCCTGGGCAGCTGGCAAAACCTGACGGCCACGACGGCTGCCACCGTGACCGGCGAGCTGGAACAGCGCCTTGACCGGGCCTGGCTGCAGGTCAGCACCGGGGCGATAGACTACAACACTGCCATCCGCCGGGCCGTGGACGACCTGGCCGACGGCATGAAGTATGTCACCTACCCCACCGGCCACCGGGACACGCTGGAAACTGCAGTGCGCCGCTGTGTGCTGACCGGCGTGAACCAGACCGCCGCCAAGTTGCAGCTGGCCCGCATGGAGGAGCTGGGCTGCGAATTTGTGGAGGTGACAGCCCACGAGGGCGCCCGCCCGAGCCACGCCGTGTGGCAGGGGAAGATTTACCACATAGGTGGTGCCGTCACATTGGACGGCGTGCGGTACGAGGACTTTGCCAAGGCCACCGGCTACGGCACCGGCGCGGGGCTGTGCGGGTGGAATTGCCGACACAATTTCTACCCCTACTGGCCGGGCATCAGCGTACCGAATTACACGGAAACGCGGCTGGCCGCGCTGAACGCCAAGTGTGTGACCTACGGTGGAAAGCAGTACACCCGGTACGAGATCAGCCAGATGCGGCGTGATTTGGAGCGCCGGGTGCGGAAGTACCAGCGGCGCTTTCTGGCTGAGGACGCCGCCGGGGTGGATACCGGGCCGACGGCAGTCAAGCTGAAAGCCGCGCGGAAGGCGCTGACTGCGTTTGTGCAGGATACTGACGGCAAGCAGGACGAAGGGCGAACGCGGTTGCAATCTGCCCGAAACAATGCTATACTGAAAGAAACCAGCGGCAGTTACAAGGAAATCACGATGCAGAGCATCCAGAATGTTCAGCCGTTTGCCTGTGAGACTTTGGACGCCGCGGGCAGCCGTGCGTTGGCAAACGCGCACAAGAAGCTGCTGCTGGAAGCCCGCAAAGTGCCGCTTGGCGTGGAAAAGGCCCGCTGCTATGGGCTGGATATGCAGCCGTTGGGCGGGTATTATACCGGTGAGCAGGCCGGAAGTGTTCGCATTTCGAATTTTAGTGAGCCGTATATTGCGATACACAACCATCCCAGCGGACTGACGTTCTCGCCGGGCGATATTCTTGGCTTTGCGCACAGGGATTCTATGCAGATGCTGACGGTCGTCGGCAATGATGGCACTGTATATGCGTTGGAAAAAACAGCTGCAACCAATTCCTGCTTGCTGAAAAAGGCAGCATTGTCGTTATACGATGCGGCGAATGACCCTTCGCTGACGCGGCAGGCTATAATGAATCTTGTTACTCATTTTCTTGGAGAGGTTGCGCAATATGGAGTCCACTATTACGCCGGAAGAGATTGAAAAAATGAAGGCGTTCCTGAAAGAACATCCTGTCGACCCGCAGTATGATGGGCTGCTGGATGGGGACATTCCGACCGAACAAGCGCATGCGCTGATTTATGAATCTCTGCTGAAACAACTTGGCGAACTCCCCGAATAACAACCCTACACAAAACCACGATGCGAACCGCACCGTGGCTTTTTTATGCCTACCTTTGGCTGCATGAGGCCGGGGCGGGCAATTTTTATACCCTTTTGCCCGGATGCGGCAGGGCTTACAGGGCCGCACAGACGGTGACGGCGACCACCTTAAAACGCCTATCTGACACCCTACACAGGAGGTAAAACCCATGAAAACCGAAGAACTCAAAGCACTGGGCCTGACGGATGACCAGGTGCAGCGTGTGTTTGCGCTGCACGGTGCCGACGTCAACCGCGAGAAGCAGGCCGCCGCCACGGCTGTGGCCGAGCGTGACACCCTGCGCAGCCAGCTGGCCGACGCCAATAAGAAACTGGAAGGCTACGACCCGGACTGGAAACAGAAAGCCGCCGACACCCAGCAGGCTGCTGACGAGAAGATCGCCGCATTGCAGGCCGGGTATGCGGCCCAGAACGCTGCCGCCGGGCTGAAATTTACCAGCGAGAGCGCGAGGAAAGCCTTTTTGGCCGACCTGAACGCCAAGAAGCTGCCCTTGCAGGATGGTTCCCTGCTGGGCTTTGACGACTTTGTGAAGAACTACAAGGAAAGCGACCCTTCGGCCTTTGCCGCCGAGGTGACGCCCCCGCGCTTTGCGGCGGGCACGCCCGGCAGCCCGGTACAGCCGACCGGCCGCGAACAGGCCAATGCAGCGCTGCGTGCTGCGTTTGGCAATGGAAAGGAGTAAAAAATTATGCCGAATGTCATTGATCGTTCCCGCGCCGAGGCGCTGATCCGCGAGCAGGTCGTGCCGACCATCTTCCAGGATGCGCCGAAAAATTCCACCGTCATGCAACTGGGCCGCAAGCTGCCCAACATGACCAGCAAGCAGACCCGCGTGCCGGTGCTGTCCATGCTGCCGCTGGCCTACTGGGTCAACGGCGATACCGGCTTCAAGCAGACGTCCCGCCAGGCGTGGGAGAACGTCTACCTGACCGCCGCCGAGCTGGCCGTCATCGTGCCCATCCCGGAAGCGGTGCTGGCGGATGCGGACTTTGATATCCTGGGTGAGGTCACGCCCCGCGTCAATGAGGCGGTGGGTATGCGCGTGGACCAGGCTGTTCTGTTTGGCATCAACCGCCCGGCGGAGTGGCAGAACGATATCATCACCGCTGCACGCCAGGCGGGTAACAACGTATCCGGCGGCATCACCTACGACACCCTGATGGGCGAGGACGGCCTGCTGAGCAAGGTCGAGAACTGCGGCTATGCGGTGGACGGCGTTGTGGCGGCCATGACCGCCAAGGCGTCGCTGCGCGGCATCAAGGACGAGAACGGCCACCCGCTGTACACCAAGGATATGCAGGGCGCGACCCCCTACGCGCTGGACGGTGCGCCGATGTTCTTCCCCGAGAATGGCAGCTTTGACACCAGCGTGGCCCGCATGGTGGCGGGCAACTTCAAGCAGCTGGTCTATGCCATTCGCCAGGATATCGACGTGAAGATCCTTGACCAGGCGGTCATCCAGGATCCGGCCACCAAGGAGATCGTCTTTAACCTGGCCCAGCAGGATATGATCGCGCTGCGCGTGACCTTCCGCATGGGCTGGGCGCTGCCGAACCCCGCCACCCGCCTGAACGACGGCCGCGTGAACGTGCCCTTTGCCTACATCGAGGCCGCCACTGCCTACACCACCCAGAGCGTGACCTTTACGGTCAAGAGCGCGTCCAAGGCGGTGGAGGGCGCTGCCGTCAACGTGAACGGTTCCATCAAGAAAACCGGCGCGGACGGCACGGCGGTGTTTGACCTGCGTGCGGGCGATTATCCGTACAGCGTGCAGGCCGACGGCTGCCGCCCCACCACCGGCACTGTGACGGTGGCGGATGCTGCCGTGCCGGTCGCTGTGACGCTGGCCAAAGCGTAAGGAGGCCCGGAGAATGTATGCGGATTTTACCTACTATACGAGCGCCTACTGCGGCGCTCTGCTGACGAAGGAGACATTTCCGGCGGCAGAGCGGCAGGCTGCGGCCTACATCGATTGCCTGACCTTTGGGCGATTGCAGCGGGGCGCTACGGTGGATGACGCCGTAAAGAAAGCTGTCTGCGCTGTGGCGGAGATTGTGGACCGCTACACCCGCGCCCGGGCCGAGCGCCCGGCGGGGCTGAGTGCCGCCAACACCGACGGCGAATCGGAGAGCTACCGCTCGGACGCAGAACTGGCGGCAGATTTTGCCCGCGAGAAGCTGGACGCGGCAGACCTATACCTGCCGCGCAGCCACCCGCTGCGCTATGCGGGGGTGCTGTGATGCTGCACTGCGATAAGACGGTGACGCTGACCCACCGCACCTTTGACCCTGACACCGGCGGCGACCGGGAGACCGTGACCGAGCTGCGCGGTGTACACTGGTACGCCCAGCACAAGGCCGCGGCGGACAACGGCCTGCGGGCCGCATTGAGCGTGAAATGCCGTATCCCGCCCGGTGCGCTGGGGGATGCGGCCCTGCCGGCGCCCGGTGATACACTGACCTGCGGCGCTGTGGCCGTGACGGTGGTGGATGTACACGACAACCGCGGCGGGGCCATTGGGCATGTGTATGTGGAGGGCCAGGGATGAGGCTTGCGGGGATGCTCCCTCCGGCCGCCCAGGGCGGCCACCTCCCAGCAGGCGGAGGAGGCTGAAATGAAGATACGCTATGATGCAAAACTTGACCTGGACGACCTGACGGATGCACTGGAAAAGCGCGGGTTATGCCCGGGCGGCAAGGTGCAGAGGGTCGTTGACAGCGAGGTGCTGCGCTACTGTGACCCCAAGGTTCCCTTTGCCACCGGCACGCTGAAGCACAGCGGCATCACGGCCAGCACGGTGGGTGACGGCCTGCTGGTGTACGCAACACCCTACGCCCGGTATCTTTACTACGGCGAGGTGTACGGCCCGAACATCCCGATTTTTAAGGACGGCGTGTTGGCAGGGTTTGTCTCGCCGCCCACCAAGCATCCCACAGGCCGGGCGTTGACCTACAACGGTGCGCCGGAGCGCGGGGCGTTCTGGTTTGAACGCGCCATGGCGGAACACCGAGAGGATGTTGTGCGGGTCGCTGCGGCCGCTGCCGGAGGGAGGGCCGGAAAATGAATGTACTGGACGCCACGCGAAAGTGGCTGCGGGACGAGTGCCCGCTGATCGACCGGGGCAACCGCTTCAACGCCAACTATCTGGGCGCGGATGCTACCGAGTACACGCTGCGCACCAGCGGCGAGAGCCACCGCCAAAACCTGTGGGGTGCAGATATTGCCACCCACGACCTGGTGTTTGAGGCGGTCATGCCCTACGGCACGGCCACGGCCCCGAACATTGCAGCGGCAGACTTTTTTGCCGGGCTTTCGGCCTGGGTGCGGGGCGCAGCGGCGGCCCACAACTGCCCCACTGTGCCCGGTTATGAGGTGGACAGCCTGACCGTGAGCAACGCGGGGCTTATCACCACAGCCACCGCCGCCACAGCGCGATACCAGCTGCAGATCAAGCTGGTTTTGAAAGAGAGGTAACGAATATGAAAATCGAACGCAAATACATGGCCCACTACCTGAACGCGAACTTTGCCAACGACGACGGCACGGCCGGTTATGTGCGCCTGGGCCAGGACCTGGAGGAATACAGCCCCGAGCTGTCCGCCAACGTCGAGAAGAAAAACAACATCCTGGGCAACACCACCGTCACCATCGACAGCTACCAGAAGCAGGGCGAGGTCAGCCCCTACTATGCCGAGAAGGGTGACCCGCTGTTTGAAAAATTGCAGACCATCATCGACGGTGATCTGGTGCTGGACGACCTGAAAACCGACATCGTCGAGGTCAAGCTCTGGGGCGAGGCGAGCGCCGGTGCCTACCCTGCCGTTAAGGAAGAGTGCTACATCGAGGTATCCAGCTACGGCGGCGACACCACTGGCTACCAGATCCCCTTCAACGTGCATTACACCGGCGTCAAGACCAAGGGCACGTTTGACGTGAGCCAAAAGACCTTTACCCCGGAATAAAGGAGGCACTGCACTATGAAACTGACACTGGACCGCGGCCTGAAAAGCTACGATATCGAGGACGCTGACGGCACGCCGCTGGGCACCATCTATGTCAACCCCGCTGACCTGGGCATTGCCGCCCGGCTGGACGAGGCCCGCAAGGCCGTACAGGCGCTGGCAGATGGGCTGGGCGACGATGTGGACGCCGAGAAGATCAGCGACGTTGACCGGCAGATCAAGGAGCAGGTCAACTACATCTTTGGCAGTGACGCATCGGCTGTGTTCTTCAAGGGAACGTCGGCGCTGGCACTCTGTGATGACGGCGCACTGCTGCTGGAAAAGGTGTTCAGCGCCTTTGCACCTATCATCGAGGACGCCGTGGGCGACGCCATGAAGGCCAGCCGGAAGCGGATGGAAAAGTACACCGCCGCGTATGCCACACCGGACAAGGGCCTGGCCCCCGGCCAGCAGGCGTGAGCGCCTGGAATTTACCCACCACCGTGGAGGTTGCCGGGCGGGCGTTTGCCATACGCACGGACTTCCGCGCGGTGCTGGATGCGCTGGCGGCCCTGGCCGACCCGGAACTGACCCGGCAGGAACAGTATATGGCCTGTTTGCAGATACTCTACCCGCGCTGGCAGGAGCTGCCCGACGCCAACGAGGCGCTGCGGGCGGCTTTTGTTTTTATCAACGGCGGCAAAGAGGAAGAAGCCCGCGGTCCCCTGCCCCGCCTGGTGGACTGGGAGCAGGATGCCGCCCTGATTGCGCCCGCTGTGGACAAGGTGCTGGGTTATAGCTGCCGCCGGTGCGATTACCTGCACTGGTGGGAGTTTTTGGGGGCGTTCTACGGTATCGGCGATGGGTTGTTTGCGCAGGTGGTCAGTATCCGCAGCAAGCGGGCCAAGGGTAAAAAGCTGAACGACCAAGAACGCGAGTTTGCGAGAGAAAACGCCATCCTTATCAAAATCCGCGCCCCCGAGAGCGCCGAGGATAAGGCGGAGAAGGAAAGATTACTGGAATTGCTGGGGAGGTGAAGCTATGGCCGACGGTTCGATCATCATTGATGCCCGCATCAACAAAAAGGGTGCGGAGGCCGAATTGCAGGCATTGCAGGCTAAAGCCAAGAGCACGGCGCAGCAGATCGCGGCGGTGGATAAGCAGCTGGGCGGTGAGACAAAGCGGCGAAACACCCTGCGGGACGATCTGGAAGCAGCCCGCCAGAAGGCCAGCGAGACCGCCGCCGCGCTGGAAGAGGTAAACGCCCGGCTGGATGCGGGGCGAAAATCTAAGTTCGGTGTGACCAATACCGCCGATGAAGCGCTGAGCAACAAGCTGGCCGCCCAGCTGAACGCGCAGGATGCCAAAGCCCGCGAGATTGAGGCAGACTACCGCGCCCAAAACAGCACTGTAAAGACCTTGCAGCAGCGCCATACCGACCTGATCGCCCAGCTGGAACGCGAGCAGCAGGCCGCACAGGCGCAGGGCAATAGGGTCGCCAACGCCGACCGTATCCGGGCAGCTGCCGAGGCGGCGGGTGCATTGGCCGAGAAACTGACTCGGGCGGCCCTGACCAGCGGCACACTGCAAAAAGCGTTGCACACAGTGGGGACTGTTGGGCAGAAGGCGTTTGCCTGGGTGGGCGGCAAGGCGCAGGCGGTCCGGGACCGGATTGCCCAGGCGGCCCAGAGCGCGGCACAGTTCCGCAGCCGGGTCGCACGGCTGGTGTCCGGCGCACTGGTGTTCAATGTGCTGTCATCCGGCCTGCGCACGCTGACAAGCTGGATGGGGACGGCGCTGCTGTCCTCGTCCCAGCTGCGGGCGGCGCTGGGCAATTTGCAGGGCGCAGCGTCCACAGCGGCGGCTCCCCTGTTGGCGGTGCTGGTGCCCGCCTTGACAGCGCTTGCCAATGCGGCGGCCATGGTGTTCAGCTACATTGCGCGGCTGGTGGCGTTTTTTACCGGCAAGACCATCAGCGCCAGCGCGAGTGCAGCCAAGGCCATGGGCGGCGTGGGCAAAGCGGCGGGCGGTACGGCGAAAAAGGTCAAGGACGCCAACGGCGAGCTGGCCGCCTTTGATGAGCTGAACGTGCTGAACAAGAAATCCGACGAGGACAACGGCGGTTCCGGCGGGGGCGGCGGCAGTGCGGGCGACATTGTGCCCGACTACGATTTTACCGCGGAAAGCCCCTTTCTGGACAGCATCCTGGACGCGGTGGAGGCGGGCGACTGGTACAAGGTCGGCCAGCTCATCGGCGAGAAGCTGCGGGACAGCCTGAACGCCATCCCCTGGCCGGACATCCAGGATAAGGCCGTACAGTGGGCCACGAACCTTGCCACGATGCTGAACGGCATTGTGGAGACACCGGGGCTGTGGGAGGCCATCGGCCACACGCTGGCCCAGGGGCTGAACACGGCGCTGCTGTTCTACGACACCTTTATGCAGACGTTCCACTGGGCCAGCCTGGGCGCGGGCCTGGCTGCCGGGCTGACCCAGGCCATTGCGGAGATACAGTGGGACACGCTGGGCCGCGCCCTGACCGATGGGATGCGGGCGGCTATCGTGACGCTGTACAACTTTACGATGACCTTTACCGGCTGGACGGATTTGGGCAACGGCATTGCCGCCTGCCTGAATGCCGCCATCAACAACATCCCCTGGCAGGAGACCGCCGTCGGCATGAGCAAGCTGGTCATCGGCCTGCTGAACACGCTGATTGCCGCCGTGCAGGGCACGGACTGGACGACCTTTGGGCAGAATGTGGTCGGGATGATAGGCTCGCTTGACTGGGCGGGGCTATTCGCCGCGTTAAGCACGCTGTCTGTGGCGGTGCTGACCGCCATCAACGATATCCTGGGCCAGGTGGATTGGGCCGCCGTAGGCACCACACTGGTGGGCTGCCTGCAAGCCATTGACTGGGCGGGCCTGCTGACCCAGGCAGGCACGTTTATCGCCAACAGCTGGCCGGTGATGCTGGCTGCACTGGCGGCCAGTCTGCTGCCGCAGCTGGGGGCCTTTATCCTCGGGACGGTGCTGCCGTCTCTGGTGGGGCATCTCGTCACGCTGGGCGCAACGCTGCTGGGCCAGGCTGTCACCTGGCTGACCGGGACGCTGCTGCCCGCTATTATGAGCGGGTTGTCGGCCCTGATTACGGCGATTGTGGGGGCTATCGGCCTGTGGCCTGCCGTTCTGCTGGCTGTGCTGGCAGTGTTGGCGGCGGCCATTATCGCGTATCTGGTGACGCACTGGGAGGAGATCAAGCAGAAATTCAGCGAGACTTGCGAGATGTTGACCGAGAAGATGCGCAGCGCGGGCGAGAATCTGAAAGCCATCTGGAACGCATTCTGGCTGACGATTAAGCTCATCGGTATGCAGATTTGGGAGAATATTACCACTGCCTGGAGCAATTTTTGGCAGGGGCTGCACCGGTTGCTGAACAGTGCCGGTGCGGCGCTGCAATCGGCCTGGTCGTCGGCCTGGACGGCGCTGGGCAACACGGTAAAGAAAATCTGGGATGGCATTGTCGGGACGATAAAGACCGCGGTCAACAGCGTGATTTCTCTCGTCAACGGTATGATCTCGGCTGTGGTTGGCGGCGTGAACGCCGTCATCGGGGTGCTGAACGGATTCTCCTTCGACGTGCCGGAGTTTGCGCAGGGTGCGCTGGGCACGGCGAAAATCGGTTTCAACATCGACCCTATCACTGCGCCGCAGATACCCTACCTGGCACAGGGTGCGGTCATTCCGGCCAACCATGAATTTTTAGCCGTGCTGGGCGACCAGACCAATGGCACAAACGTCGAGGCCCCGCTGGAGACCATCCAGGAGGCGCTGGCGGAGGTGTTGGCCGCCCAGGGCGGACAGGATATCACAATCCGCTTTGCGGGCGACCTGGCGCAGCTGGTGCGGCTGCTGAACCCCTACATCGACAAGGAAAACAACCGTCGCGGAGCGCGGCTGGTGAGCGGAGGTGTGTACTGATGGTCATTGTGGATGGCATTGGCTACGACATTGACGTGCTGCATCTGAAACGAACTGCCGATTTTCTCGACAAATACGCCGAGCGCACGGAATCCGGCGATTTGAAGCGCGAGCTGATCGGCGTGTACTTCAACTACAAGCTAGAGCTGGGGCCAGGCATCAAGCCGGACGAATATGCCCGGTTCTGGCGCAAGCTGACGGAGCCGGTGGAGTTTCACACCGTCACGGTGCCCGACGAGGCGGGCGACTACACGTTCAAAGCGTACTTCTCCAACGTGGGCGACGAGCTGCTGCGCAAGAAGGGGGCCAAGAACTACTGGAAGGGTCTGACCGTGAACTTTATCGCGAAGGAACCCGCAAGGACGTAAGGAGGCGGACAAATGCGCACCAACACGCGCGTGGAATTTGGCCTGTACGACGTGACGGCCCGGGGTGACAGCAACCCCGTCTGCGACGCAGCACAGCCGTTCTGCCGTCTGCGCCGTGACCTGCTGGTGGAGGCTGCCCCCAGCCAGGTGAAATACGGCACGCTGGAAAGCCGCCAATGGCTCATGGATGGGAGCTTCTCATTTTTTCCCGAAGTGCCCGAGGCGTACTTCTGGGGACTGTGGAGCGCCGTGCAGTCCGGCGAGAGCGGGGCCTTTGCCGACCCGCCTGTGCTGGATATCCAGTTCAGCCAGGCGCACAGCAGCAGCGGTCTGACGCTGCATTTTTACGGGCCTACCGGGGACTGGGCCAGCAAGCTGAAAATCCAATGGTACGGCGCAGACGGAGGCCTGCTGGCCTCCGCGCTGTTTACGCCTGACGCCGTAGATTTTTACTGTGCCAAGAAGGTAGACCGCTACCGCCGCATCCGGCTAACGTTTTTGGAAACCAACCACCCGGGGCGCTACCTGAAGCTGGCCGGGTTGGACTACGGCGTCTACCTGCACTTTGCAGGGGACGAGATCGTCAAGGCCCATGTGCTGGAGGAATGCGACCCCCTCAGCGCGGAAATCAGCATCAACACGCTGGGCCTGACGCTCTACAACAAGGAAGGGCGCTTCTCCATCCTGAACCCCGAGGGCTACTTTGACGTTTTACAGCACAAGCAAAAGCTGACCGTCTGGGAGGATGTGAGACCCGAGGCACGCAGCACCAGCAGCACGAGTTACTGCATGGGCACGTTCTACCTGTCCGACTGGGAGAACAGCGGTGACACGCTGGCGGACTTTACCGCCGTGGACGCCGTGGGACTGCTGGACGGTGCACCCTACGACGGCGGCGTCTATGACACCACTGCCGGGGCGCTGGCAGCAGACATCCTGGACGGATACAGCTACACCCTGGACGCGGAACTGGCCGCTGAGCGGGTGCAGGGATACCTGGCCGCGGGCACACGGCGGGAGGCTTTACAGCAGTTGGCCTTTGCCGTGGGCGCGGTGGTGGATTGCAGCCGCAGCGACCTGATACGCATTTCTCCTGTCCCGGCCCGGGCCAGCGGTATGATCGCATATGACCGAAAATTCCAGGACGGCAGCAAGGTCACGCTGAATCCCCTGATAACCGCTGTGGCCGTGACAGCCCACCGCTACCAGGCCGAGGATGCCCCCAGCGAACTGTACAAGGACACGCTGGAGCCGGGCACCTACCAGGTCACGTTCAGCGCCCCGGCTGTGGCCGACAGCCTGACCGTGACCGGGGCCACCCTGGCCGGGCGCGGCGTGAACCGCTGCACCCTGACCGTGTCAAAGGCCGGTGAGGTCTGCGTGACCGGGCGAAAGTACGTGGACAGTACGATCATCCTGCGCCGGGCCGCAGCCCACCTGCCGCCCAATGCCCAGGACAACGAACTGACCGTGACGGATGCAACGCTGGTCAGCCCCGACCGGGCTACCGCGGTGGCAAACCGGGTGCTGGACTACTACGCCCAGCGGTACGAGCAGACCTTCCGCATGATCGCAGGGGATGAAAAGCTGGCTGATCGCCTCATCGTGCAGAGCTTCGGCGGCGAGATGGTACGCGGCGTGCTGACCAAGCTGGAATTTGACCTGACCGGCGGCTTTGTGGCAGACGCCAAGGTCGTGGGGCGTAGGCTTTCGGGCACGGCAGCGGCCTACGCCGGGGACGAGATACACGCCGGGGAAAGGAGCCTGATCTAAGTTGTGGCAGATTCCCATCTATGACCGCACGGCGGCCAACGTGGCCGAGGGCGCGGACAAATGCTACCTGAACGCCGAGACGCTGAACCGCATCGAGGGCAACACCGCCTATATGGCATCGCTGCTGGGGGCGAAAGTGGCAACGCGGCACTGGGAGGCGACGGATTTTCTGACCCGCAACGAGATGGAGCGGATCCTGCAAAACATCCAAGCTGTGCGGGACGCCTACTTTGTGCTGCCGGGCACATCCGACCTGCCCGAGGAACCCACAACGCTGTACACAGGAATCAATGCCATGGAGGAAGTGCTGTGGAGCCTGCACGAGCTATGGCGACGCAACAGCATACGGCGATATACCGGCGAAATCTGCGCCGGGCAAGCGATAGGAGTGATCTGAATGTTTGAGAAAAAGACCTGGGTAAACCGCCAGAGCGAGCACCCCGCCCGCCGACGCCTGACCCCCACCGGTAATGACAATGAGTACGACGTGGCCCGCGCCGAGGGCGTCATCATGGAGGACGGCGACGCATTCGACGCCGAGACGATGAACGACCTGGAAAAGCGCGTGGCCGAGGGGTTCTCTACGCTCGACCCTGCTGATTTGGGCGCGGATGTCTGCGTGCAGGTGTACGCCTGCGTCAAGTCGGGCACGGTTTATGAATTGACAGGCTCGGGCGCGGTGGGGCGCTGCAAAATCCCCGCCGCGTGGAACAGCGGCGATACCTGGTCGGTGAATGGCAAGGCCGTCCCTGCCTACTGCGGTGCGGACGCAGTGGACAGCGACTGCATCGTGGCAGGGCGCTGGGTGCTGTTTACCTTTGATGGGCAGCGCCTGGATTTTAACGGCGGCGGTGGATTATCCTCCGGCAAGCTGGCACAGGCCACCGCCGCGGAATCCGATGTGCTGTCCGGGAAGAAGTTCTACGCTGGTAACAAGAACCTGAAAACTGGCACGCTGGCGCTCTCCGGCAACGCCAATGCCGCGCAGGTGCTGTCCGGGTACACGTTCTACAAAGACAACGCCAAGTCGAAGCAGACCGGGACGATGGCGAACAAAGGCGCGGTGTCCGCGAGCGTAGACCCGGGCAGCACTTATACAATCCCTGCTGGGTATCATAATGGCAAAGGCCATGTCTCAGGAAACAGAAAGTACACTACGGTACTTTTGGGGCAACATACATCCTGGTGGTCTAGTTTTAGCTATAACGTAAAAAGCCACTATCCTTCACTCTACAACAAATTGACAAGAAACAACTTTATCACCGTGCCCTTTGAGTGGAAAGGAAACTCCAGCAGCGAAGGCGTCGGCGGTTCTGGCGCTGTAAGCGACATCGTATCGTACAACGCCAGCACCGGAGTTCTTACGGTCGCCCAGCCTCAGTACGGTGTGTCCGGTCACTTTTTGGCAGCAGTAAAATACAAGGTCTACATGATTTACTAAAGAGGAAGGAGAAACAGCATGAGATTGGTAAGCATTTTCTACGGCCGCGTGCAGGTCGTGTACAGCTGGGGCCGTTACGGCTGGACGCGCGGCGGCGGCAAAGTCTGGCACGGCGGGCTGGACCTGGTGGGGCTGGACGACACCACCGTGCGTATGCCCTACTACAAAGGCAAGAAGATCACAGGCAAGGTCGTCCGGGCGCGGATTGTGCTCGATCGCAGCAACAAGACCTGGGAGTGGGGCTACTACGTTTGTGTCCAGCTGGACGCAAACCAGACGCCCGACGCCGTCAATTTCCTGTACTTCTGCCATTGCTCGTCCCTGCTGGTGCAGGTCGGCCAGAAAGTCAGCAGCGGTGACGCGCTGGCTGTTATGGGACGCACCGGCAACGCGGCACTGGGGGATTGCCCCTACGACCACTGCCATCTGGAAGTCCGTGCTACGGCAACGGGCAAGGGGCTTGACCCCACTGCCTACGCGGGCTGCGATAATGCCGTGGGCATTTATGGCACGGCAGAGGACGCCGCCCCGACAGAGAACGGGGAAATCGTCATCGACGTGTCCTACCACCAAGGCGTCATCAACTGGACGAAAGTCCCCTACCGCGCCCTGGTGCGCATCGGCTACCGCGGCTATGGCACCGGCAAGCTGATGAAGGATGAGCAGTTTGACGCCAACCTAGCCGGGGCCAAGGCCAACAACAAGCTGCTGGGGTTCTACTTCTTCAGCCAGGCCATCACCGAGGATGAGGCCCGCGCCGAGGCGGACTTCTGCGCAAGCGTGGCCCCCACCGGCTACCCCCTGTTTTTCGATGCGGAGTGGAGCCACAGCGTCCACGATGGCCGTGCGGACAACCTAACTAAGGCGCAGCGCACGGCCTGCGCCCGAGCGTTCTGCGTGCGTGCGGCGGCGCTGGGCTTCCAGCCGGGCGTCTACACATTTACCTCGTTTGCCACGGCAAACCTTGACTACGAGGGCCTGTGCAAGGACTACATCGGCTGGCTGGCCGACACCCGCGCCAACTACGACACGAGCCTGCCGCGCTACATCCACCAGTACGGTCAGACCGCCAAGGGCGGTGTGCCGGGCATCGGGCCGGAAACCGACCTGAACCGCATCGTCAAGGCCCTGCCGACGCTGGACAAGCCCTCCGAGCCGACCCATCAGGAGATTTGGCTCGACCACGTTGTACTGCCGAACGCCGCGGCGATGGAATTCTACACCGTCGCCAAGAAGTACGGCCTGGACAACGATAAGGCGTACCACGCCAAATTTGTGGAGGGCTGACCGTGCCGGAGTGGATAGCAAAATACTGGATTCAATGGGCCTTCGGCATCATCACCGGCGCACTGGGGCTGGCGTACAAGCGCCTCTCGGCTAAGGTCAAGAAGCACGAGGAAGAACGCCAAGCCAAAGCCAAGGCCCAAGAAGCGGAAATGGCGGCCATCAAGGAAGGCTTGCTGGCAATCCTGCACGACCGCCTGTACCAGGCCTGCACCTACTACATCGCGCTGGGGTACATCGACACCGCGGGCCTCAAAAACATCGAGTACATCTACAAGGCATACCACGCCCTGGGCGGCAATGGTACAGGCACCGAGCTGTACAACCGCGCCAAGGCGCTGCCCCTGAAGGAGGACTGACCCATGAATGATTTCTGGAAGAACCTGGCGGCACTGGTTAAGGTCAAGACCATCGTGACACTGATCGTCGTGGTCGTTTTCGCAGTGCTGGCCCTGCGCGGCGGCTTGCAGCCCGACACCGTAATGACGATCGTCACCATGGTGGTGGCGTTCTACTTCGGCACGCAGACGGAGGGCAAGAACGATAAGAAATGACAAAGCGGCAGGCTGCCCGGTGTGGGCGGCCTGCCGCTCTTTGTGTTTGCAGCGAAAGCGAGTGTGTACTAAAGTGTGTACCCAAAAGAAAAAGACACATGAATCTTAACGATTCCATGTGTCTTTTAGAGTGCGCGGTACAGGACTTGAACCTGCGACCTCCGGGTTATGAGAAATCTAAAATTTGTGCGTTACCGTGCTGTTTTGTTGGGTTTGGTGGTATTGCGTACCAAGGCTCAGAACGGATTTTGTCCCATGTGTACAAAGAAGTGCCATATGGTACTGACCCGTTCCAAACCCTTTTGGGGGCAGTTTTGGGGGCAAATCTGCGAGACAGATTCAGACTCGCACCAATCAAATAAATGCGCAGCTTTGGTCTCATTGAGAAATGCGGATACCTACATTACGGGGTTCACGCAAATGAAAATCCCAACGAGCCAGTATATAAGTTTTACTCTCTAGCAAGAAGTTGTACGAAAATCACTTTCACACCATCCTCGCGCACTGCGTCGGCGCAGTTCCTGCCCAGCCAAATACCGCCCTTTTCCCCCCCCTCTTTGGGTGAGTATACATAAAGCGCAGTTAGGCACAGCTCAACTATTTTACGGCATCCTGTTAGACGGGGGCAAACAGCAATGAAAAAATGAATGGTTGCGAGTCGAAAGATCAATCGTCATTTATTTTTTTCATTGATCCCATATGTGTCGAATACCGGTTGATAATATTCCAATAAAGATGTAAACTCACCCATTCCCACTAAGCAGGAGCAAATCGTCGTGCCTCAAAATAGTTTGTTCGTGCTTATTCAATCAAGATACTCTTTTCTTTGCATCTTTTAGGGTTTATTTATTATGATTTTCCATAAAAAATAAAAAAGGAAACCGGACGCATCCGATTTCCTTAGGTAAGCTCCGTAGAATCTTACCGCAATTCACATTAATAGTATACCATATCCATTGCAAAAATGCAAGAAAAAACGATATGTTTTGTTAACTTCAAATAAATTTTCGTAGAGCCACAACTTTACTACTATTATCCGTCCGTATAATTTGACTATACACATTCGCAGGGATTGCTTTTCGTAGTCGCTCCGTACACTCTATATAAGAAGAAATCAATCGTTTGCTGTCATTCTTTGAAATACGCAACAACGAAAGAAGATAAACAATCAGCACCAAGTAATCTGTTATCGTTTCAAAGTTCAAGTTTGGAACATTTGTTGCATTTGAAATCGCATTACAGACCTGCCTGTCTATTTTATTAGTTCGGAATCTCGTGTCAAAAACAACATCATTATGTGCAATTGCATTGCGTAAATCTTTGATCACATATATCAATCGTTGCGGTAGCAATGCATTGCTATCATCAGATGCCCTAATTCCAAGCTTGCTAGAGATTGCTTGGCGACAAGGAAAATTCAAGCAAGAGACAAAATGACCAAACTCTCCCAAACTGAGCAACTCATAAATTGCCCAAATTGGTAAGTTCATATCATTATTCAAATAGTGTTCTGCAATTTTATTTCCATTCCCAAACGCGTCCGTCTGTACCTTATAAATCCTATTTCGAAGATCCAAACGTCGTTTAAGTTCATATTTAAATTTATCCTCTGCCTTTTTGCGTTGCTTAAAGTCTGAATAGACGCTCCCTGCTGTCGAAAAGGCCTTATAATTATCTAAAAGCTTATTATAGACATCTATAAAACTATCTGAATTGACTTGTGAAACTACCACTTCAAGAACGTAACTTTTAAGTGCTGTCTCTATTTGCATGACATAAGGATAGAATAGTGCCTTTAATTGTGCATCGAATTCATATACCGCCATCAGTTCATCAAAATTTGTATAGTGAATTGAATTTGACGCTTTACCTATATAGCGATACCCCTTATAGCCATGATAATAGCCTATATTCATTAGTTTTCTCTTTTGAGAAGAACCACTAATTGATATTCCTTTTTCTTCACGCAAATACCGCATTAGCGCATCCGTCGTTTTAGGGCGCTTCTTTGTCATCGATACACCCCTCCCTTATAAAATATATATTACTATACGAAAGCAACCTCGTCAACACCACATATAAAGTTTCTTGTTTGCTTATTTTTCGCTATGCCTATCTCACATTTCTGACCGCTCATATTTTTACCTGCCAGTTCCGCAAGATTCATCCACAAAAAGTACCCCAGATGTTGAGAATCTCAGCATCTGGGGCGCAGTCATTTTCTCGTTTTGGGGGCAAATCGGTGAGACGAATTCTCACTAGCACCGCTCAAATAAATGCGCAGCTTTGGTCTCATTGAGAAATACAAATACCCACATCACAGGGTTCACACAAGTGAAAAGCCCAACGAACTAATAATGAAGTTTTACCCTCTATGCAGAAGTTGTACGCGACCCCACTCCGCACCGTCCCCGCGCACTGCCCCTGTCGCCGCGAGAAACACGCCTGTTTGGGCGCGTTTACAGCGCATCGACGCGGTAGCCGCCCAGCCAAATACTGCCCTAAAATCCCCGCTTTCCGGGGATTTTTTATTTTACCACAAAGGCATTTACCTAGACGGGATTTTCCTGTACAGGTAAATCCAACGCAAATAAATAACTAAATAAATAAAATACTAAGATACTATCGTATCCTATCCGTAAAACCTCAAAAAATCGGATTTTACCACTTTGGTTTTGCGGCAGCGCGTACAACTTAACACTAGAGAGTACAACTTACGATTGCGCTTAGACTCTTCCGTGCGGTATAATTTGTTTATCCGCTATACCCATTGCATACTGCTTCGGGGTCGCGCCGACGAGCTTGCGGAAGATGCGGGAGAAATACTGTTCATCGGCGGCAAAGCCGACGGTTTCAGCCAGCTTTGTCATTTTTAGGGTGGGGTCTATCGTCAGCAGATGGCGGGCGATCTCGATGCGGTCGGCAATCAGGCGGGTGGCAAACTTATCCCCGGTCATCTTTTCGATTTTACGGCTTAAATAGTCCGGGTTCATAAACAGGATTTCCCGCGCGAACCACTGCATAGTGAAGTTTTTTTCGGGCAGATAGGCGTAAAATTCCCGCAGAATCATCTGCTCGGTGCGGGTGGCTTTGCCTATCGGCTCATCGCCGGTGCGGTGCTGCCAGATGTTGTCCACCAGATAAATCAGCAGCTCCGCATGGGTGGAGGCTGTCGTGGTCGGCGCACTGCCGCAGATGTAGCGCACCGCCCGCATACAGAAATCGCGCTGCACGGCGGGGGAAATCTCCTGCATCTGCATCGAAACCAGAATATCACAACAGGCAAAGCAGAGCGCCGCATAGCTGTCCGCATTGCGCAGCGTATCGTAGTTCATCAGGTGGGCGGCGGCGTGCTGCTCGGCGTTCAGGCGTTCCAGCAGGGTCAGCGTATTTTCCGGTGCGGCGGCCTGCAGGCGGCGTGCCTGCTCGTACAGTTCGGCCATCTGCGCCGCCGTGCCGCGCGCGCTGCCTGTAACCGTCAGCAGCCCGGCGCGAAACCGCGCAAATTCATCACAAAGCCGCTCCACAGCCGGGGGGAGTTGGTCATACAGACCGGCATCCACCAGCAGGCAGACATCCTGCGAAACCGAGGTATCCCCCAGCAAGCCGCCCTCCGGCAGCAATTCGGCCATCATGTTGGTGATGGCGTACTGCTCCAGATGGTCAATGCCCTCTTTGGTGTGCAGCAGCAATAACAGCAGCTTTCTGTCCAAGCCGCCCAGGTCATCTGCAATGCCGGGCAGGTGGGTCAGCGTTTCGCGCCCCAGCAGCAGGTCGCGCAGGGCCTTTTCCCGCGCCATTGGTGCCATACGCCGGACAGTGTTCTCCATCTCGGTCGTCTTTTGGGCCTTGCTGCGGCGCTCGTGCAGTTCGGCGCGGGCCTGCTCCAGCACGGGCAGGATCTTCGCTTCATCGCAGGGCTTCAAGATATAATGCCGTATCCCTAACTGCATGGCTTGGCTCGTATATTCGTAATCGCCGTAGCCGGACAGCACGACAAAGACCGTGTCAACATGCTGTTCCTGCGCGGCGCGGATCATGGCAAGACCGTCCATGACCGGCATTTTGATGTCGGTTATCACGATATCGGGCTGTTTTTCCTGTATCAGCGCCAGACCGCGCTTGCCGTTGATGGCTGTACCGACCAGCTCATAGCCGTAGCTCGGCCAGTCGATGAGCTCGGCCATGCCGTCCAGCTCGATTTCCTCATCGTCAACGATCAGCAGTTTCTCCATGCGGTTGTTCCTCCTTTGCGTCCTGCCGATTGAGAAGTATTTGTACCGTTGTTCCGTCCGTTTCCGTGCTGTCCACCGTAAAGGCGAACGTCTTGTACAGCATGGAAAGGCGCTCGTAGATATTTTTCAGCCCAATTCCGTGTCCCTGCGGCTTTACGGTAAAATTGCGAATTTCCGCCAGCCGCGCCGTGTCGATGGGTGTACCGGTGTTATGTACGGCCAGCAGCAGGGTGTCGGCCTCGGCGTGGGCGGTCACGGTGATTTCGCAGACATCCTCGCTCTCCTCCACGCCGTACTTGATGGCGTTTTCGACCAGTGGCTGCAAGGTGAAGTGGGGCAGATACCAGCTTTCCAGCGCACCGTCCGCGTCCAGCGTAAAGACTGCGCGGCGCTTATAGCGCAGCTGCTGGATCTCAATATAGCTGCGCACCAGCTGCACGTCAGCGGCGGCGGTGGTGTTCTGCTTGGGCGAGAGCGCCGCCCGCAGCATATCGCCCAAGTTAATGATGAGCCGCCCGGCGTCCTCGTTCTTGCCGGCACGCACAAGCCAGCTCAGCGTGCTTAACGTGTTGTACAAAAAGTGCGGATTGATCTGGGCTTGCAGCATCTTATAGCGGGTATCCTGCAAAAGCAGCTGCTTTTCGTAGTTTTCGTGGATCAGCGTGTCGATTTGGCCGAGCATCGCGTCCACATCGCGGGTCAGCGTACCGATCTCATCGGCGGCGGGTGTGTTGGGCAGCATCGCGCGGGCGGTGGTAAAGTCGCCGCCCTCCACGCTCTTGACGGCCTCGCTTAAAGTATGCACGGGGCGGGTGACAAGGCGCGCCATCCGCAGCATGACCCAGCCAAACAGCACAAGGATAGCGCAGCCGCCCAGCAGCAGCGCCCAGCGTGCGCGGGTGGTCTGGCCGTAAATTTCCGAGTAGTTGAACACGCTGCACAGCCGCAGCCCGCTGACGCCGGAAGTCAGCCAGCAGACAAACACCTTTTGCCCGTTCATGGTCTGCACGGCATAGCCCTGGCGGGTGTCCGGCAGTGTAAAATCCGCCGCCGTCTCGCCGCTTTGGTAGACGAGCGCTTCCTTATTATAAAGGTAGAGTTCTGACGGCTTGTTGGACAGTGCGTCGATTTGGTTGTTCAGCAGCTTTTCAATATCCACGGTGACAAGGACTGTGCCCAGCCGCTGCATACTCATATTCTGGCTGCGCAGCACATCGCGCCCGCAGATAAAATAGGGGTAATCGGCATCCGGCGGCAGCAGGGCAAAGCTGCCGGGGGTGCGGTTCAGGGCATCGGCCAACTGTATGCGGCGCTCCTCGCCGGGGTCGGGGAAGGACTGCCCCACCACAATGGCGTTGCCGTTCAAATCGACAAATTGCAGCGCGTCCGCCTGCCCGCTCATATAGAGCTTTTCCAGCAGCAGCGGGCGCACGCCGGTCAGCAGATAGTAATACTGTGCGGTTTCGGGGTCTGCCGCCGTCAGCTGGGCCAGTTGGCTTTGAATTGTGGTATCCACCGCAATGCTGCGGGTCAGCACGTCCATCTGCTGCAAATCGTCATCAATGCTCTGGACGAAGAAGTCCAGCTCTTGCAGGGATTTCTCGTAGAGCTTTTCCTCAAAAACGCTCAGACCCAGATGCAGCGCACCGACCATAACGGCACAGCTGAGCAGCGTCATCACCGCAAAGATGCTGACGAATTTCTGCGATATAGGCAGGTCAAGAAATCGTTTTTTGAGGCGGGTGAGCATGAGGAGAGACTCCTTTGGAAAATATCGTTGCATGGGTGTGGGGGCGGCAAATGGCTTCCCCCTTGGGGGAAGGCAAGAGATTTCACTCCCCCCACCGCTGCTCCATCAGCAGCCAGAGGTCGTCATCGCCGGGGTGGGGCTCGGTGTTCAGGATCAGCATGATGCGGCGCTCGTCCTCGGGGTCGCCGAACTCGCGCATCCACGCATAGTAGTGCGGTCCTTCGCCGAGGGTGCGGGCAAAGCTCATCAGGTATCCGCACACCTGCACCGTCTGGCGCACGTCGGTCTGGCACTCGTTGGCGTAGTAGCCCACCCACTTGCCGTGTTCGCAATCCTGCATGGCGCGGTAGGCCAGCGCGTACAGCCGTTTGGCACAGCCGGCATAGTAGAAGCAGTGCTGCCAGTCCGCGGTAAATCCGGCGTCCAGCGCCTTGCAGACAAACGCTGCGCCCTGCGCCCACAGGTCATACAGCTGCGCCTGCAAAAGTATGTTGTCCATAAACAGCACGCGCGGGCGGCCGGTCAGCTCGGCCAGCACCTTTTCACATTCGCGCCGGTAGGCTGCATAGCTTTGGACTGCCTTGTCAAAGACGGCGGTGCAGTGCTGCAGCTGCCCGGCAAGGGTCGGCTGCTCACACAGCCAGCGCAGGTCGTCGGCGGGCGCGGTGCGGTCTTGGACAAACTGCGAAATCAGCATACGCGGCACATGGTTATAGAACTGGTCGCCCGCGCGGTCGTCGGCGTTAGAACCGTAGGGGACGGCAAACTGTGCGTAATCCACAAGGCACTGCGCAATCTCGCAGCGGTGCAAAAGACCGTAATAGGCCGCCGTGTAGGCGATGCACTGCTGCCCGGCGTCCACCGTGCCGTCCCGCCAGCAGCGGGCGATCAGATCCAGCAAAAAGGCGTGGGGCTTGACGTTGGAGCAGTTCACAAGCCAGTAATCGTCCGCGCCGTGCGCCATCACGTCGGCCAGCTCCCGCGCCACAAACTCGGTGGAATTGGGCAGCATCGTGATATGGCTGGCCGCCTGCAAATCATAGAACGACGCGTGATAATAAATGCCGTGCGCGCTGGTATCTCCGCGCGGCGGCAGGGCAGGCACGCGGGGATTGCTGTTGCCCTGACGGCGGCTGACCATCTTGCCGTAGCCGTTGTCCGCCCAGATTTTAATAACATCCTCCGGCAGGTGCAAAAAGCCGTCCTTGTACAGCTCCATCGTCTCGCCGTACAGGTTGGTGCAGCAGACGGCGTGCTTGTCGTTGGCTTTGACGAGGTCATACTGTTCTTTTATCAGCGCGGAAATCAACGCGCCGCGCTTTTCCGGCGTGTCGTATTGGGGGTCGTCGTCCCAGAAAGGCTTGTCGCCCTGCCCACGGAAACCGATGTTCCAAATCACACGCATATCTTTCTGCGCGTCAATACCCGCCTGCCACAAGGCGCGGAATTTCTCTGGGTACTTGCTGTACATCGGCTCTAAGTCGGGGTAGGCTTGGGCAAACATCTCCGCGCCCAGCGGCTCGGCGTGGTGGTGGGTGATGATAAGCCCCATATCGGCAGCCGTCCGGCGGTACAGCACGGCGTTTTTGCCCGTGCCGGGGATTACCATGTTGCCGCCCAGCCGCAGCAGCGTCTCAAACGCCATAACAAACGGCAGATTGGCGCGGCGCTCGACTTTCCAGTGGGAGAGCAGCGTCTCGTCGTTGACGAACCAGCCGCGGTATTTTACTTTGTAGGACTTGGACTCCACCACCGTTCCGACGGGGATTTTCTCACCCTCCCGCACAGTAAACGGCTGGTCGTTCCAGAACCAGAACGGCTGCACGCCCAAAAAGCGGCGGCTGATTTCAAACAAACCGTAGACAAAGCCGAGGTCATCGGCAGCCGAGAGCAGCAGCGTGTCGGCATCCACCGTCAGCGTGTACTGCTCGGCGGGGAGCGTGTCGTTGATGGTCAGCAGGATGCGCCCGCCCGGTGCGGCGGTATCTGTAAAAACGCGGTCAAAATCGCGGCGCAGCGCTTTCAGTGCGTACTGCACCGGCTTGGCCGCAGGCGCGGCGGGGAGGATGGTGTTGCGGTTGAGAATCATAACAAATGCCCCTCTAGGGAACGCATTGTAGGGGCGAGCATTGCTCGCCCGCCCTTTCCCGTGGTAAACACTTTCCGAGAAAGCGTCGCGCGTTCCATTGGCGGGCGGTCAATGACCGCCCCTACAATTTGGTTTCCTATATTATATTATTTTAACCCTTAATGCCGTCGGTGGCAATACCCTCTACCAGATATTTCTGGAACTTGATAAAGATAAGAATAACAGGCAGCAGCGAGATGACCGACATCGCGAACAGGCCGCCGTAGTTGTTGTAGCTGTTGGGATCGGTGTACAGTTTCAGCGCCAGAGGAATCGTGAAGTTCTTCGGGTTCGAGACGAAGATCAGCGGCTGGAAGAAGTCCTGCCAGATCCAGTAGAACGCGAAGATGGACGCCGTGACGATGGAAGGCTGTACGACAGGCACCAGAATCTTGAACAGCACGCCGATCTTGGAGCAGCCGTCCAGCATGGCGGCCTCGTCCAGATCGCGGGGGATGCCGCGCATATACTGCACGATCAGGAAGATAAAGAACGCATAACCGAAGATCCACGGCAGCGTCATGGACACCAGCGTATCGGACAGGCCGACCTTTTTCAGGATGATGTACTGGGGCACGACCATGACCTGCGAGGGGATCATCATCGTCATAACGATGCAGCCAAACCAGAAGTTCGCGCCCTTGAACTCGACGCGGGATACGGCGTAAGCCGCCAGCAGCGAGCAGAAGATAGAGCCGGCCACCGAGGCCACCGTGACGATGGCAGAGTTCTTGAAGAACGTCCAGAACGAGATGCCCGCGATGCCCTTAAAGCCGGAGGCGTAGTTCTGGATGATGTCCCACTTTTCGGGAATGAGGCTGAACGCATTGTGGAACATCGTGTCATTGGACTTGAACGAACTCATCAGCAGCCAGAGCAGCGGATAAATCATGATAAAGCCAAGTGCGCAGGAAAAAACGTGGAAGAACACAGACTGTGCCTTGGAGCTCTTTTGACCAACCATAGTTGTATTTCCTCCTTAACCCTCGTAGTGGACCCAGGCATCCTGGCTCTTGAAGAGGATTGCGGTCGCAATGCCGATGATGACGACCAGAATCCACGCCAGTGCGCAGGAGTAACCCATGTGGAAGTTGGTGAATGCGGAGCGGTACAGGTACAGCACGTAGGTCAGGGTGCTGTCCATCGGGCCGCCATTGGTGATGACATAGCTCTCGGTAAAGACGCGGAAGCTGGTGATGATCTGCTGCACCATGTTGAAGAAGATGGTGGGGGTCAGCATCGGCATCGTGATCTTCCAGAACTGCTTCATCGGGGAAGCACCGTCGATGGCGGCGGACTCATACAGAGAGTTTGGGATCTGCTTCAGGCCGGAGAGGAAGATCAGCATGCAGGAGCCGAACTGCCACACGCCCATCAGCACGATGACGAACAGCGCCGTCTTGGGGTTGCCCAGCAGGGACATCTTCTGCTCGATGCCGATCGCGCCCAGCAGCGTCATAAAAACGCCCTTGTTGCCGAAAATCTGCTTCCAGACAACGGCAACCGCAATAGAGCCGCCGACGATGGACGGGATGTAGTACAGAACGCGGTAGACCGCCATGCCCTTGTGCTTTTTGTTCAAAAGCGTTGCCACAAACAGGGCAAACGCCAGACGCAGCGGCACAACCATGAAAACATAGCTGAAGGTGACGATCATTGCCTGCTTGAAGTTTTTGTCGTTGGTGAAAATCGTGATGTAGTTTTTCAGCCCCACAAAGTTCGGGGCGGACAGCAGGTTATAGTCTGTCAAGGAGTAGTAGATGGACATAGCAGCCGGGATCAGCCACATAAAGAAGAAGCCGAACAGCCACGGTGCCAGCAGAAGATAGCCGGTCACGTTGTCCTTCATCTTATAGTACTTCTTGGCCGGTGCTGCGGTTTTCAGTGCGGGCATGGGTAAAAATCCCCCTTTTCCTTGGATTGACTTGGATTTTTGGCATAAGAAAGGGAGAGGGTCAGGGTTTGACCCTCCCCCGTTTCTGCTCACATGATATAAGGAGAAAAACTTTTAGGAGAAAGCTTATGAAAAAGAAGAAGAAAACACTTTTTAGAAGAAGAAACTTCAGGAGATTTTGTGATTAGTTGTTAGCTTCGAGAACTGCGTTGACCTCAGTGCGGAACTGGGCAGCAGCGTCGGCCGGGGTGGTCTGGCCGTAGAAGACGGCATAACCGATGTTCTTGAAGATGGTGTTGATCTCGCTGATGCCAGCGGGGTCAGCTGCAGGGGTGTCACCGCAGTAAGCAGCGGCCGTGTCAACAAAGTTGAACATATCGGTCTGCTGGGCGCTCAGCTTGCCGGAGTTGATCAGGTGCTCACGAGCGGTAGCGGAAGCAGGCGTGCCGCGCTCGCCCATCATGATGTCGTTGGCCTCGTCGGAGTTCAGGAACCAGTTGATGAACTCGGCAGCCTCTTTCTTGACGGAAGAGGTCTCGGCAACGGAGAAGAACATACCAGGCTTGTACCACAGTGCCTTGGTGTTGGTGGTGTTGGTCGGCGGAGCAACCAGCTTCAGGGTGTCGTTGCCGGCGTTGGCGCCGATGGTGGTGAAGTTGTTCCAGCTCTGGTGGAAGGCTGCATCGTTGGTGATGACGGGGTTCGCATCGTTGCCCAGGGTAGCGATCTGCTCGTACTCATCGGGGTTGGGCACGGCACCGGCATCGATCAGGTCGAGCCAGTAGGTGAAGAAGTCCTCGGTGATCTTGTCGTCATCGTAGCCCAGGCTCTTGTTGTCGTCGGCGAACAGCTTCTCGCCGTAACCGCGCACCCAGTAATTGAACAGGTTGGTGTCGATGACCGGGGAGGTGGACATACCGTACTTGCCGGTCTTTTCCTTCACCGTCTTGGCGGCGGTGGCAAAGTCGTCCCAGGTCCAGTCGTCGGTAGGAGCTTCCAGGCCAGCCTCCTCCAGAACGGAGGGGTTATAGGTGAAGGCGACCAAAGAAGTGGACAGGGGGATGCCGACGGTCTTGCCGCCGATGTTGGAGGCGTTCATCAGGGCCTCGTCAATGCCGGAGGCATCGATCGTGCCGTCGTTGATGTACTCGCTCAGGTCGGCCAGAGAGCCGTTCTGTGCGTAGGTGGAGATGTACATATAGTCCATCTGCACGATGTCGGGCATACCGCCGGTGGCAGTGTCGGTGGCCAGCTTCTCAAAGTAGCCGTCCCAGCCGGAGGGAACAGCCTCGAAGGTGACGTTGGGATGCTCGCTGGTGTAGAGATCGAGCACCTGCTGCGTCAGGTCGTGGCGGGTCTGACCGCCCCACCAGGTGATGCGGATGGTAACAGGCTCGTCGGTGCTTTCGGCAGTGGCCTCGGTGGAGGCGGCAGTGGAAGTGCTCTCGGCTGCGGTGCTGTCAGCAGTGCTGGAAGCGGAACCGCCGCAGGCTGCGAGAGAACCGGCCATCAGGACGGCCATCGCCGCGCTCATAATGCGCTTGTTTTTCATTTGGATTTTCCTCCTTCATTGTGGGGCTTTGTCTTGTGCCCCTTGCGTTGTCTTTATGATACACGCTTTTTGTTGGTTTGAAAATGGACAAATCCGACTTAAACCTTGAACAAATCCGACTTTATTCGGATTTTTACGGATTCCTGCCGGGAAGTCGGAAACGTTCAAGCAAAAAGTCGGATTTGTCTCTTGGCATCTAAAAATGCGGTTGCTATACTCTTTTATACAATGATGAGAGGAGCGATTTCGCATGGAATGCACACAGTTGGTCGATCTTATCTTCTTTATGGGCCAAAGCAACATGGCCGGGCGCGGGGATGCCGCCCTTGCCCCCGCTGTTCCCCCCGGCATGGGGTACGAGTACCGCGCCGTGACTGACCCCGCGCAGCTGCACCCGCTGGCCGAGCCGTTCGGCGTGAACGAGAACGACCCCACCGGCGTCAATGAGCCGGGCATGAAAACGGGCAGCATGGTTTCCGCCTTTGTCAATGCCTGCACAGCCAAGACCGGGGTTGCCATCATGGGCGTATCCTGCGCCAAGGGCGGTTCTTCCATTACCGAGTGGCTGCCCGGCATGCCGTTTTTTGAGGATGCCGTCCGCCGCGCCCGCAAGGCGCGCAAATTCTTAGCCGAAAACGGCTACACCATCCGCCACAGCGCGATGGTCTGGTGCCAGGGCTGCACCGACGGCGACCTGCACACCTTAAAAGCCGTGTATAAGCTGGACACCGACCGCGTCATCCACGAGTTTATGACCGATGCCGGGCTGGAGACCTGTTTTTTGATCCAGATTGGCAACCAGCGCGACGAGCCGGAACTGTACGTGCCGATCCAGCAGGCGCAGGAGGAGCTGGCTGCAGCCTACGATGATATTGTCATGGTCAGCCGCAGCTTCAAGACCTTTGCCGCCAAAGGCTTGATGAAAGACCGCTTCCACTATTTACAGCCCGCCTACAACGAAGTAGGCGAGGAAGCCGGGCGCAGCGTGGCTGAATACTGGGCTGAAAAGTAGGATTTGAACAAAAGCGACCCATTTTCCCCAAAAGAAGTCGGAATCGTTCAAGGAAAAAGTCGGATTTGTCCATTTCGCAAATTTTGTTTCTCTGTTACCCTGTAAGTAGCTCTAGCAAACCAATTCTACGAAGAAGGAGTAACGTATGAGAAACAAACGCACCCTGCAGCGCGGGCTCGCGCTTCTGCTGGCGGGCGGTATGGCACTTTCTAATTTAGGTGCTGTTCCGGTTCTGGCAGAAGAGTACGACGCCGCGCCCGAAACCGTACAGGCCACGCCTGAAACCGCCGCCGAGAAAGTACCCGATGGCGCACTTTCCGAAGCGGAGGCCCCCCTGCCTGAAGCAGACCTTGCAGAAGGATCCCCCGCTGCGGAGACCACTGCCGCCCCGGAAATCGCCGTTCTGGCAGACGAATCTGCCGTCGCTGCCGTAATGGCCAAAGCCGCCCCCGCCGAGCCGGATGTCAAAGTGGGCGCTTCTATCGACTTTGCCGATGTTGCCGGCCTGAACGATGATTTGAACGGCTGGACTTACTCCAACGGCGGCGGCACTACCGAGCTTGTTGCCGATGCCGAAATGGGGCAGGTACTCAAGATGAGCCGCACCTCTGACGGCGGCGAGACTGCTCTGATTTACGATGGCCTGAGCATCACCGAGAGCGATACCCGCTATGTCACCGTCACCGCCGAGATGAAGCTGGACAAGGACGGCTATGCCCACCAGTACAGCATTCCCTATATCTTCGACAACAGCGGCGCGGTTGCATACAGCCTGTTCACCAACGACAGCGCTGCCAAGTACCAGTCCCATGTGAACGGCAAAAACACAACCGATGCCGGTACGCTGACCACCGACACTTGGCAGACCGTCCGCATGGACATTGATATGCAGAGCGATACCTTCCGTGTATCCGTAGACGGCGTGATGTCTCTGCGCAACGCCAAGGCACGCACCGCCACTGATAATCTGCAAAAAATCAAGTTCTACGCCGACAGCTGGAACCGCGGCACACTCTACATCAAGTCCGTTTCCGTAACTGCCAGCAACACCGACCCCTTTGCGCCGCACACCACAGCTGCCACTTACTACGTCAGCCCCAACGGCGACGACAGCAAAGACGGCAAAACCGAACAAACCGCATGGAAGACCATCGCCCGCGTGAATCAGGACACCTATATTCCCGGCGACAAGATCCTGTTTGAGCGCGGCGGCGAGTGGGAGAACACCACGCTGCAGCCCCAGGGAAGCGGCAGCGCCGATGCCCACATCACAATCGGCGCCTACGGCGACGAAACCAAACATATGCCCCGCATCGCCGCCAACGGCAAGGTCAACGATGCCCTGTACCTGTACAATCAGGAATACTGGGAGATCTGCAATCTGGACATTTCCAACACCGTGGACGGCTGCAAGATGGTTGCCGGCGACACAAACCCCACCGGCAATGTGACCGCCCGCGATAACAGCGAGGGTGAAAAGCTCGGCGACTACCGCGGCATACACATTGCAGGCCGCGATGTTCCGAGCCTGCAGGGCTTCAACATCCACAATGTCCGCGTACATGATGTTTCCGGCATTGTGACCTGGATCGGCGATACCGGCGTGCGCGATGCCGGCATCGGCAACAACTACGGCTTCGATGGCTCCAAGCGCACCGGCGGCATCCTGATCGAAAGCCTTGCGACCACAACCAACACCCCCACCATTTTCAGCAATATTACGATCGCTGACAGCGAGTTTGTCAACAACTCCTTCGGCGGCATCACAATCAAGCAGTGGAACAACGGCAAAGGCCGCGACGGCAGCACCGGCTGGGCCAACCGCAACAGTGCGGGCGGCGCACCCGATTACTATGACCCCAACTGGAAGCCCCACACCAACATCCTCATCACCGGCAACTACATCAATCAGGGCGCTTCTGCCTACGCCTGCAACGGCATCTACCTGTGCGGCGTCAAGGATTCTGTTGTTGAGAAGAACCTACTGGAGCATATCGGCACCTGCGGCATTGAGCTGTTCTTTGCCGACAATGTTGCTATCCAGTACAACGAGGTCTTTGATGTCCGCCACAAGGGCGGTGGTCAGGACTCCAACGCCATCGACCCCGACTGGCGCGCCACCAACATCCTGATCCAGTACAATTATGTCCATGACTGCGGCGAAGGTCTGCTGCTCTGCGGCATGAAATTCAACTCCGGCATCATCCGCTACAACCTGATTCAGGACTGCCTGTACTCCTATGTCCATTACTCGATGGGCGGCGGTTACTTCCAGTTCAGCAACAATGTCTTTTACCGCAGCAAGGACGGCAATGGCACCTCCAACTTTGACCCGTGGGGCGGCGGCACGGCCTCCTATGTCAACAATGTGTTCTACGACGGCAAGGGCACAGGCTTCGGCTTCAGCGGCGGAACCAGCTTCTCCTACAAAAACAATGCCTACTACGGCACGCCCGCCTGCTGGAAGGATTCCAGCCCCATCATGCTGAGCGAGGATCCGTTTGTCGGCACTGCCCCCAGCATGAGCCGCCTTGGCAATGCCGCCACCGGCGCACTGCTGGAGGCCAACGGCCTGATGCCCAAGACCGGCTCCGCACTGGTTGCCGCCGGTGCCAGCACAGACGCCACCGGCACTGCGCTGACGGATGGCCTGTTTGCCAAGGGCAGCCGCTTTAACTTTACCTCTCTGGCCAAGGCCTACGGCAGCATTGTCCCGATGGCCGCCACCGCCTACCCCGTTTTTGACGCTACCGATTCCAATGCAACGCTGAACACCAGCTACACCCATACCGCCGCCAGCACCACCGCGCCGACCATCGGCCTGTTTGAGGTTTCCATGCCGGAGGATGCTGTCTACCTGCGCGGCACGGTCAGCGATGATGTAAGCCCCTGCAGCAATGCCAAAATCACCGTCACGGTAAACGGCAAAACCGTGGAGACCACCACCAACGCAAGCGGCACCTACACCATCACCGAGGGCTTGACCGCCGGTGAAGCTACTGTGACCGCCGTGGTCGAGGGCCGTGACACGCTCACCAAAACCATCACCCTTGCGGGCGGCAAGGTCAACATTCTCGACATTGCCGTCCCGATGCCCGCTATGCCCAACGCGTACAGCGATACCCTCATCAGCGAAGCCTTTGATGAGAACGCGGGCGCTCTCGCCTTTAACACCAAGGCAACCGTGGCGGACGGCCGCCTTGCCCTTAGCCCCGGCAACGCAGCTTCCAGTTATGCGGATTTTGCTGCGGAGATACAAAGCCGCACCGCTGTGGACTTCAGCTTTGACTTCAAGTACCAGAACGGCACCAACAAGGGCGGCTTCCAGTTCCGTGACAGTGATGGCCGACTTCTGTTTGCCATGTGCGTCAAGACCGCAGATGGCGGCAACACCATGCGCACACCTGCCGCAGCAAGCCTTGTCGGCGGCACCCAAATGTCGGAGCCCAAATGGGTGGATCACACGGCTGACGCTAACAAGACCTATGTCGTCCGCGTCCACGCAGACTTTGAAGCCGGCACCGTCAGCTACCAGCTCAAGGACAAAGCTACCGATAAGGTCGTTCTGCAGGAGCTGAACATCCCCACCACCGCCAAGAACCTTGCCAGAATGTACAGCAGCAACTGGTATCAGGCCAAGACCCAGTACATCGACAACTTTGTGCTGACCGCCCGCAGCAACGAGCCGGAGCCTGTCGCCGTTGATAAGACCGCTCTGCAGAAAGCCATTGATGCCAACACCGGCAAGGTCGAAACCGATTATACGGCCGAAACATGGGCTGATTTTGCCAAGGCCCTTGCCGATGCCAATGCCGTGCTGGCCGACGAGAACGCCACGCAGACACAGGTCGATGCCGCTGCCAAGGCGCTGACCGATGCCGCTGCAGCGCTCAAAGTGAAGCCGACCGAAGAACCGAAGCCCACGGTTGAGACAAAGGTCGTCACGGATGATCTTTCTGACAACAACATTCCCGATTCCCTGAAGAATGTCGGCTACGATACTCCCGAAAAAATCACCGAAAAGCTTAAACTGGAAAGCTCCAAAAAGCTATCCTCCGACAATATTGTTGTCTATGAAGTCAGGCTGCAAGTCAGCACAGATGGTATAAACTGGGTCGATGCCACCGCTGAGGATTTCCCGAAGAACGGCCTTGAGATAAGCTTCACTTTGCCGAACGGTATTACCGCCGAGACGGCCGCACAGTATGATTTCGTCGTCAGCCATATGAAGGACAGCGGCGAGGTTGAACTGCTTACCCCCGCGCTGAAAGACGGCAAGCTGGTCGTGACGGTTTCTTCCCTGTCGCCCTTCGGCATCAGCTGGAAGCTCAAGGAGCAGCCCAAGCCGAGCGAAGAGCCGAAGCCCACGCAAGCGCCCACCGCGACCCCCGCGCCGACGGCTGCTCCTGCCGCGAGTGATGCTTCCTCCAACAGCGGCAATTCTTCCGGCACTACTTCTGCCCCGGCATCTACCGCTGCCCCCAAGGCAACGGCAGCACCCACGGCACCGGCTGCTGTTATCCCGCAGACCGCCGATTCTTTCCCTCTGGTTCTGCTGGCCATACTGGCTCTGTGCAGTGCCGCTGCCCTGACCGGGCTGGTGATCTGCCGCAAGAAAGAGCACTAACCAAACCATTCCCTGAACAATCGTTCTCTCATTAAAGAAAAATCCCGACTGCCGCCAGCCGGGATTTTTCTTTGTAATGCTGCACTTACTGCGCGTTGCTGTAATTGCAGATTTGAATAGCCGCGCCGTTTTCCGTCATGGTGAACCCGTGCTTTACATAAAGCGGCACATTGCTTTTGTCTTTGGGCATACTCTCAATATACAGGTAGTCTTTATACTTTTCTTTGATAAGTTCCAGCATCTTCCCGGCTATTCCCTGCCCCTGATAATCCGGGTGTACCAGCATATAATGGATCTGTGCCAGCGTCTCGGAATCACCCGGCACCCGGATAAGGCCGACCAGCTTGTCACCGTCCACGCCGTAAGCACGGTGGAGGAGTGCATCAGCGCCTTGTACAGCCTCTTGGGATAGTTGCCGGAGACCCAATGCACCGATAAAAACACCCGACCAGCGGCAGATGCTTTGCAAGATCGGTACAACTGATGTTCCTTTGGATGTCAGGGAATATTCCACTCTGGGCGGTATCTCGTCATAGGATTGGCGGACAAGGATGCCGTCCGCAATCAGTTCTTTCAGCGTTGTGGCCAGCACTGCATCCGTGATGTTCGCCATTTCTTTGCGCAGTTCGCTGTAACGCAATGGCTCTTTTGCCGCCAGCACGCAGATAATCCGTGACTTCCACTTGCCGCCGAATACGCGTAGCCTATATTGCAAAGGGCAGCGGTTGTCTTTTTCCAGCTTTTTCTGATGCATACTGTCTGCCACTCCCTTGCTCTTAGTTTAGCAGATGGCTGCATATTATGGAAGCTGCTATGGTATTTATTCGTCTTAAATTACACTAAATATCGCGATACCGATCTTAAATCTCAAGTGAATCAGAACGGATTCATTTTTTCGGGTCAAGATTTTTGGATGAATCAGAAGTGATTCACTATTGGAGTATTGGCTGGATTTGAGGGTGTTTTTTCTTTTGTGGGCAAAGTGAGTCAATAGTCGATTTACTCTGGGAATATACGGATTTGTATGGGCATCGAGTTTGATTGCCCTCGTTTTGGTGGTAGACGTGTTTTGCTAGCATAGCATGTGGTCATCCACATGCACATTTCTGGGGCGTACCCCAGACCCCCGGCACAGTTCTTGCGTGACGATAGTGACGCTGATGACGCTCGTGACGCTGTTTTTAGGACATCCCTATACCATATCCCAGATTCAGCGTCATTAGCGTCATCTGCGTCATTCTGATTTTGTGTTTCTCGTAGTATCATTGTTTTTGTTTCGAGCAGTAGTAAACTGCAAGCGTCATTTCACTATAAGCGTGACGGTGGTGACGATGGTGACGGTGTTCGTGGGATAGGGTAAAGGGGTATATCAAAAACATCGTCATCACCGTCAGCATCGTCATTCTACAGGCAAGCCGTTTTAATCTGCGGCTTGCCTGTTTTATTTTGAGTAATGTGGCAGGGTTTTTGCCCCGTTGCCTGTTAAAATGGATTTAGATATTTTGTAAAAGTGCAAGGGTTTTTAGCACAATGGGTGATATGCTGTTTTTGAAGTGTAATTTTGGCGTTTAGGCCAGTTCTTGAGAAAAAATTCTTCGCTTTACATCTCTAAACTTGCAGAAATCCTGCAAGTTATACTGTTATACTGAAATTTAATGAAAAAATTCCATTATTTTTTCAGCGAGCGTTACCTTTTGCCTTTTCCCAGTG